>DMMK01000592.1 GCA_003453085.1 Verrucomicrobiales bacterium | reverse complement strand
AAAAATAACACATCGCGTTTCGCCTTGATCGCTTTTCACTTCAATGGCGAACACCTTGTCAGGCACCACTCCCACCCGACGCTTGCCCGGAAGATCAACTGTCCAGCGGAATGGCTCTCGGCTCTTTTCTCGTCCAGCGGGGAGCGTTAGCTCGTGTCCGTATTTTAGATGAAGATTCGAATGGAGACGGCATTCGATCTCAAGGGAAGCCATGAAATCGCTAACCATGAGTGTATGCTCAAGGAAAAGGCGGCCCACTCCTTTATTGCGCGTTGTCCAATCCATTCGATGAAAGGGCATGTCGAGGTCGCGGCGAAGACGCCCTGCCCCGCGCGATGCGAGGCCATACACGAGGCTCTTTGAGCCTCCTTCGTGATAGTAGTCCAGCTGAGCACGTGGACGATCCAAATAGCCGTGATGGAAGAGCAAATTGAGACGACGCAGGATTTGCTGCCGACTGCCGCCCACGAGCTTGATAAGCCATTCAGAACGGATAAAACGGTGCTCGGCGACATGCCGAAGAATTTCAATATCACGAGGTGTCATTTGAAATGCCCCCGCTAAATCAGGGAGACGCAAGAAGCGGGGAAGGCGCAGTTGCTTTGATGACATGCTTTGAATTTTATCATAAAAAGCCTCTCCCATTGGGGAGAGGCTTATGCACCTAACTGGCAGCTCCAAAAATCTGTGCAGGTTCATCAGGCACTCGCTGACGATTCAAAATGTAGTCCGCTGCTTTGGTGGCATGAGCCGCAGCGGTAATGATCCATCGCTTGTGTTCTGTGACTCGCAAAACTTCCAACCAGCTCTGGAGATAAGCGGCTGACTGTTCGTGGGAATCACGAACAATGTCGGCCTCCAGGCCAAGAAAGGCGGCTCCCATTTCCGCAACGAGCTCTTCCTGAGAATAAATCGGGCCGCCAAACCTGTCGTATTTGGTGAGGCTATCGCGATTCAGTCGAGACACATACCCCGTCGAATGGACAAGCTCATGAAAAAGCGTGAGATGGTAATCCTCGGCTGTTTCAAAGCTGCCAAAAGGCGGCATTTGCACGGTGTCGGCTGCTGGCCGGTAACTCGCCTGTGAATATGCTCCCTCGTGAATGACTGGACGGTTAGGCATTGCTGCTACCAATTGCTCGGCTGCAATGATGCGCTCATCCATGTTCTTTGCTTGAGAGGTGGATATCGTTGGAAACTCCAGCCCTTCAATCTGAGTGGAATTGAAAACGGTGTATTCCTTCAGGTACATCTTTTTCTTTTCCCGAGGCTCGGCAGGCGGGGATTGTTCGTGAGAACTATCTCCGCCCTGAGATTTGGATTTATATTGGCCATACTTTATCACCGTGGCCCCCTTCTCTCCTTTGCGGACGTGGCCACCGCGCTCAACGGCCTGCTGAAAAGTAAGCCACCACGGCGATGGTTGATGACGCAGGCCTAACAATAGGACATTGATGCCGTTGTAGACCTTTCCTGTGTGAAAATTGCGTGGAATGCCGACATCCCGCTGCCATGGGCAGCGCCAGGGCACAGTGCCACGTTCGAGGTGTTCAATGATCAATTCTGTGACGCTTTGATAAGGGTCTTTGCGTTTGCCTGGGGTGCTCATAGAGGCTCCTTCTTGTTGATTGTCAGAAGAAACCGACCTCGTTGTGAGGCGGGCTTCATGCTGACAACCGACTCGCGGAAGAGCACGCCCATTGATCCACTACGAGCATACCAAACCAGCGACTGGCAGACAAGGCATCCACCTCAAAACGGCTGCTTCAGCCACCGCTTCAGCTTGTCTTCGATAGCTGTCCGCTTCGTGGCGAAACGCTCTCGGCTTCGAGCCAGCAAACGATGCCGGCGACCAAGATAAGTCTCGATAGGAGGCAGGAGGCGAGCACGTTGAAAGTGGAGCGCACCATTCGCAGACTGATTCCGAATCAGGGTCTCGTAGCGTGGCAGATCCACGAACTGACGAGGCTGGAATTCCTCGCCAAACTCTCCATGCAGGTGCTCGGCATCATCGAACCCGACTCGGAAGGCAATCAGCGTCCCCACATTTCCAAACACCGCATCCCGAACAGTGGGGGATAGCTGTGCTATGTATTGGTGACTCAGCGTTAAATTGAGCCGATATTTACGTGCCTCAGCCAGGATGGCCGTGAACGACTCGGTCGCGAAATTTTGGAATTCATCCACGAAGAGATAAAAGTCGCGTCGCTCATGCTCAGGCTGTCGGCTCCGGGCCATCGCAGCTAGCTGGAACTGCGTGACAAGCAGAGAGCCGAGCAGATTGGCTTTGTCATGGCCGATCTCTCCTTTCGCCAGATTGGCAATGAAAATGCGTCCCTCATCCATGACGAAAGGAATGCTCACCTTGCTACGCACCTGGCCAATGATGTTGCGAATGATAGGAGAGAGCAGCAGCTGACCCACTTTATTCTGGATGGGAGCTATGGCCTCACGACGGAAGCGGGGTTCCCAGCTCTCAAACTCGTTCTCCCAAAATTCCTTCAGGAAGGGATCACTGATCTTATGAACGACCCATTGTCGATAGATTGAGTCCGTCAGGAGACGGTTCAAACCCAGCAGTGATGTATTTGGGCAGTGAGCGAGTGCGGCCACCGCATTATGCAAAATGAATTCCAGACGCGGCCCCCAACTTTCGTGCCACAGGCTTTTGAATGCACTGACGATGCTGGATGCCACCAGTTGCCGATCCGCCGGCTTCGTTTGAGTCAGCAAATTCAGGCCAATGGGGAAGTCACGATCACCGGGATAAAAATAAACGGTCTCTTCGGCGCGGGCTGGCGGGATGTGATCTAGCAACTCTTCAGCTAGATCTCCATGAGGGTCAATGAGGCCCACACCATGCCCTTGCTGAATGAGTTGGAGGATCAGGTTTCGCAAAAGTGTCGTTTTACCGGAACCCGTCTTTCCGATGACGTAAGTGTGATAACGAGAATCACTCACCTCAAAATCGAACGGCACCTCGCCGCCCCACGCCTGCCTCATGCCGATGTGAAGTTGATTTTCCATGGTCATGCCACCCAAGCCAGCCGCCGCTCCATGAATTGATCAGCCTGGCAAAACACCCCTCGTCAATATGATGCGTGCCTGGTAATGCGCCGGGCAAACGCTTTTGGACGAACCCGGCGGGTAATCAGCGACTGGCTTCGGCGGCTGAACTGCTGAGAGGATTATAGCAAATTTCTAATTGTGTTGCCCGTCATGATCGCGTGCCCTAAACTGCCGGAACACTCCTTCAACCAATGTTATCTGAGCCATCGAAACGCCTGCCGTCATTCCGAGAGCGTAAGCCAACGGAAGAGGGAGGACCGATAGCTCGAGCTGGTTTTGCTTATCAAGACCATGTCGCTGCCCATTTCTGCCTGTCCCTGTTGAACGATCCGATGCTCATCGAAGTCTGGTGCGAAACCTACGATGACATAGTGTTGATTAGGCTCATTGAGGGAACTGAAACAATGGAGTTTATTCAGGTCAAGGCTGACGTCTTGGATCAATTGTGGACACTCGCCAAGTTGTGTGCTCGAGAGTCAGGGAAAGAGGGGACTTCAATTTTCGAACGAAGCCTAACACGAGCCGCATACAAGGAAAAAGCATCTTTTCGGATGGTTACGTTAAGACCTATCGGAAAAGAATTGTCGGTACTGAGCCTTAATCGATGCCATGAAGACCGCATCAACTCTATCGAAATCCAATCGCTCACAAAGGATCTGGAGCAGAGGTTTCAGCAGGCACAATCTCCTGCTGGCCACGGGGCCTGCTATTGGGTTGACAATGTAGAATGGGAGTCGTTTGGGCAACGAGAGATTGCTGATTCAAATAAGCTTACACTGAAGAGGCATCTCGAAAGTCTCGGCATCTACGCACCCAGTGACACATTAACGAGCGTCTATGAAACCCTGATCGCTCGAATCAAGGGAATGAGCGAGCTCAGAAATGCCGATCACGACAAAAAAGTAATGACCCGCGCAATGTTGATTGAACTTTTACGGAAAGCAGAAGATCCGTTCCCTGATCACCTTCCCTCTGCTAAGCTTGAGGCAAAGCTTGCTGCCGCTCGTTGCGACCCAGTCTGCATATCCCAGGCCCAGGATTTGCGCCGAGCCTACCGCAAGACATTACTGACCCGACCCTTTCTAAATCTGGGTGAAGAAAACGACAAAACCGAAGTGGCGATTCTCGGCAATCTCCATCGCTTACTGTCGGCCTATGACTCAGGACGAAGTAAGGACAGTTCGGACCGAGAGTTCCATGCCACATGCGTTGAGAGTGTGGAAGCTTTGTCTGTAAACTTGCACGTTGGAAGGGACCAACTGACGACGCATGACGCTGTCGGCTGCATGTATGAGATTACCTCTCGCTGTCGCCACAGGTTCACCAAGGCGACGCCATGAAGTCATTCAATCAACTCGCGCAACGACCTAGCGCTGTTCCTGTCTCGGCGGAGGACATTTCCGAGATGCACGCAGGGCGACTGCTGTTGCTCCTGAGACTATGCGGCACCTCAAACAGAATCGAAGGACTTACCAAACTTGCTAAGCTTGATTTTTTTGTCCGGTACCCTGCTTTTCTCAAACGTGCCGCTGAGACTCTTAATAAAGAGGTTACAACGTCCTCAACAAACGTGGAATCTGCTATGGTCAGACATCACTATGGTCCTTGGGACAAGAGATATTACGCATTGTTGCCTTTCCTCGAATCGAGGGAGTTGATCACTGTGGTCAAAGTAGGTGCTACATATGATTTTTCGTTAACGCCTCAGGGTGAAGAAATCGCGAATCGTATGGCAAAGCACAGCGCGTTTAGTGGTTTGGTCGATCATATGAAAGATGTTAAAAAACTATTCGGAGGATGGAAGGGGGCTCGCCTAAAAACATTCATATATCAGCTCTTCAAGGACGAAGTAACAAACAGGGAACTAGGGGAAACAATTTGATGAGTGCGCAAAACCTTCGAATTATTGAACTGAGGCGAGAACCGTCGACGGAATCCAACGATACCTTGGTGTTTGAGGGTGGAGTCAATGTGGTCACTGGCGAGAAGGATGCTGGTAAGACGGTTTGGCTAAAGATGCTCGACTACCTCATGGCCGACGACGCTGTGCCAGAAGATGCGTTTGGAGCGGCTGTAGCAGCAAAGTATGACTCACTTCATGCTCGTTTTGGAATTGGAAATCAAGAAATCAAAGTTGAACGCAGGTGGAAGGAAAAAGGGTTAAAGACCAAAATCTTCCTCAACGGTGAATCGCTAAACACGGATGAGTTTGGGCGAAAACTGATGGAGATGCTCGGGATTCCATTGCTCCGCTTCCCAAAGGGAAACCCGTATGAAGATAGAACATGGCCTGAGCTTAGTCTGCGCATGCTATTTCGTCACATTTACCGACAAGAGCGATTCTGGACAGATTTTGCAGACAAACAACCCGAGGTTGAGCAACACGCTTGTATATGCCAGTTCATGGGAGCTGCGGCGCAGGTTTTCCCACGCGAATATGGTGAGCTAGTGAG
>DMMK01000420.1 GCA_003453085.1 Verrucomicrobiales bacterium | reverse complement strand
AGCCGGGAAGTAACTTCTCCATGGGAGGCACATCCGCGCGGGCTTGTGCTTCGCGTGGAGAAGTTACTTCCCGGCTTCGAGGATCTCTTCCAGCACGCGGCCATCAGGCGCTGGCAGGGAGATGTCCAGCAGACGGGCGATGGTGGGGGCGATGTCCAGATTGGCCATGCGGGGCAGCACCACGCCTTTTTTGATGCCTTTGCCGGAGGCGATGAAGATGCCGTCCAGTTCCGGGTCGGTATTGGGGTAACCGTGCGTACCGCCGTAGTCCACGCTTAGGCCGGTGACGGCATCGCCTGCTGCGCCGTTGTTGAAGGCAAAGCCTGCTTTCGCATACAGCACCAGGTCACCCATACCCTGATTTTCGGCGGGAGTCGGCATGCCCAGTGTGGGCCCATCGTTGCCATCGATCACCTTGTCAACACCTTCGGTCGCGGAGAAGAGTTCCTTCAGCTTGGGTAGCAGCTCGGCTTTGCGGGCGGGGTCCAGCACATAGATGAAGCATAGGCCGCCCTGGGTCATTGCTGCGACGTCACACTGGGTGATGGCATTGCCAAAGGCTTTGGAGTAACCGGCCTTTTTCAGGGCCACATTGGGGAACACATAGTTGGTTACCTTCTTAAACCCGTGATCGGTGGCGATGACGAAGGTGGTCTTGTCCTTCAGGCCGGCTTCTTCCACGGCTTTCACCAGATCTCCAACTAGCCGATCTGTGTAGGCGAGGGCGGTATAGCTGGCCATGTTGGCCGGGCCGTAGCGGTGATGAACGCCGTCGGTGTTGAGGGTGTGATACAAAAGCAGGTTAGGCTTGTGCATCTTGATGATGTGGCTGGCGGCCTTTGTCCAGGTGAGATCATGCCAGGCCATGTTTTTGCGCTGCGGACCGGGATTCATCCAGGAGACCTGCTCGGCGGTCAGCAGGCCGGCTGCGATCATTTCCTTTTCGATGGGACGGTCCGCACTGGGCAGTTCCTCGAAGCTCCAGGTGATGGTCTCTGCGTCTTTGATGGCCACCCAGTCCACTTCGGCGGTGGTCAGGCCCTCTTTGTGGGCGATATCATAGATCGTCGGCACATGGACGAGGCGATTCTTATGCACCCAGGGTTCGATCTTCGGCGGCTTGTTGCCCTCTCCTCTTACCAGCAGGCCATTGAACAAAACGCCATGTTTGCGGGGATTCACGCCGGTGACCATAGTGGTGTGATTGATCCAGGTGATGGAGGGGTTGGAGACGGTCATCGCCTCCGTCTGCGCACCCTCAGCCGCCAGCTTGCGCAGATTAGGCACCGCCAGGGAAGGGTCTTTCCACATCCAGGCTGGGAAACCATCGAGGCTGATGAGCACGACGTGCTGGTCCTTATCGGCTGCAGCGAGGCTGACGGTGAAGGCTAGGGAAATGAGCAGGGAGCGCAAAATCATGGGTGGAGGATACGTGGGATAGAGGCAGGTTCTTCAGGGCCTGTAGTGATAGGGCCATCTCCTTTCCTCGCGCCGCAGAATGCCTTCTCAGGGGCAGCCGACTAACGATGGATGATCTCTTGTTTTCCTCCATCGAAGACGCGTTTTTCAAGGTTCCACACATCGTTCCAGCAGCTCGCCCCAGCCCCGTGGGCCGAGTGGGAGCTTGCCGTGTCTAGCTTCTTCTGATGCGAAGCGTTGGATCGTATCGAGGGCCTCCAGGGTCTTGGTTTCGCTTAAAAAAAGTGTGTCTGCGGAAAAAAGGCGTTGTACAAGCCTCAGGCACTCGAAGGGCTTGTCCTTATTCATCACGCCTAGCGTCAGGATTTCTGTGTTGCGGGAGGTTAGGCCGAGGCGGAGGCATCTCATCACAGAGGAGCGATCTGCGTAATCTGGGGGCAGTTCGCTGGCGAGACGAGTGAGCGAAGTCATCATGATGTAATGGTAGGCGGGCCTTGCATTGTGCGGGTCCATCCAGCGGCCGGCACGCGGGCCGTCTGTTAGCTGGCCAGGGATGACGCCGAGCTGGGCCTTCTTCAGCGCCGCAGTGAGATACTTCGGCTGCTTTGTGACCTGATGCGCTTTCGCGAGCAAATGGACGCTGAAGCTGTTGTAGTTCCAGTTTGTGCAAAGGGGACGTGTGATGGCCCAATCAGCCGCCTGGAGGGCGGAGTCTAGGTAGCGTGGTTCTCGCGTGATTTCGTATAGTTCCAGCATAGCTACACCGCATTCGCCATTGTCGAACTGCATGCCGCCATCGCCATGATCTTCGTAGGCCCAGCCATTGCGCACCGTCTCGCTGAGCTTCCCGTGAGCCTCGGCACGTTCGAGAAAGCGTGTGGCGACCTGCATGGCGCGATCTTGGGAGGTGTTTTTTGCTGCGGGGAATGGGTAGCAGCCTGCGCCCGCCTGCTCCTGCGCCCAGAGTAGAAAATCTGCCGCGTCTTTCGCGTGTTGAAGCGCCGCGGCATCCTCATCCAGCTTCGCACGATGCAGCGCCACCATGCAGGCCACCACGCTTGCAGGAGCACGCAAGGGAGTGGTAGGCTTAGTGGGATCCAGTCCGATGTGCCAGAACCGCATCTTCTCCAGTTGAGCAAAACTCTTTTTAACCGCCTGACGAGCTTCATCTCGTGTGAGCAGGCGTGCATTGGCGGGGAGCGGACGGTAATCATCTGGAACTTCTGGCATACCAGCTTGGTTGCCTAAAAGGATGCGCCCTTGCTCGACCGCAGCTTTGATCCCGGCAAAGTCCTCGGCGAGTAAGGCGGCCTGCAAAGCGGAGCGTGCATCGGCAGCTTGAGTGTGCTGCGCGGTCATGACAACGACCTGGGAAAGGAGTGCGAAGAGGAAGAATTTCATGTGAGGAAGTTCATGGGCGGATATGGGTGCCTTCATGTCCTCGGTCATATGACGCAGCGGCAATGATACACTGCAGCGATGGGTTTCTGGAGAATCAAATGACAATGCACAACTGCGTGCATCCAGTTTTCTTTGATATTTGAGTCTCTCCGATTCATCCTCCTGCGATGCTTGTTGGAAACTCCCCCTCCCCTCGACGGATCACTTTGTCCAAGATCCTCATCACCTTGGTGGTCATCACAGCGGTGGGGGCAGCCGCGTTCTTTGTTGCTCTAGCCGTGAGGCATGATCGGCTGAAGCAGGAACTGTATGACGAAGCGCCAGCCCTATTCAAAGAAGATCTCAAGCTGATAAATTCTCAAGGACGGTCATAGGGATGGACCTCGGCGTCTTCTCTCGGCAGGGCGAGAGTGCTGAAATCAGAACGAAATTTTCGGGGGCGGCTGAAGCCGGGACTCCAATACACTGACAAAAAAGCGCGGATCCTTTCGGACCCGCGCTCAAGATTGTCAGAGGTGTGAGAGGCCGTTTTTAACGACCGTATTCATCACTCGTAGCTGGCCTGCTGGCCTTTGAAGTCGCGCTTCTTGATCCAAGGCATCAGGCTGCGGAGGCGGGCGCCGGTCTTCTCGATCGGGTGCTTCTCGCCGTCTTTGAGCAGCTTGTTGAAGGTCTTGTAACCGCTCTCGGTTTCCTTGATCCACTCCTTGGCGAACTTGCCGTTCTGAATTTCCTTCAGAGCTGCCTTCATGCGCTTCTTGACGCTGGCGTCAATGATCTTCGGACCGACTTTGACGTCGCCCCACTTGGCGGTTTCGGAGATGGAGAAACGCATGCCGGCGATGCCGGACTCGTTCATGAGGTCCACGATGAGCTTCAGCTCATGGAGGCACTCGAAGTAAGCCATTTCAGGAGAGTAGCCGGCCTCGACCAGCACTTCGAACCCAGCCTGCACGAGGGCGCTGGTGCCGCCGCAAAGAACGGTCTGCTCACCGAAGAGATCGGTTTCGGTTTCTTCCTTGAAGTCGGTCTGGATGACGCCGCCACGGGTGCAACCCACGCC
>DMMK01000389.1 GCA_003453085.1 Verrucomicrobiales bacterium | reverse complement strand
CTGTTTGTTTGGCCTTGGCCTCGTTGTTTTCGCGGGAAACTTTGCGCGCGACGGAGACGATGTGGTTGCAGGCCTCCATGCACAGCAGCGGCACGCAGCGACCCGCGGCCATTCCAGGAACAAGACCCGCTTCCGCACCCAGTTTGACGACGGCGGGGCCGCCGAGGGGCTGTGCTGGATCGAGACCAAACACGATGCGCCGAAGGCACTTTGCCTCCACCTGACAAAAGCTGCCGATGATCTCTCCCGCCTGGGCATCGGTGATGCCATTGGCAAAGCGGTACATGCCGGTCTGCCGACCCAGGAGGCTGCGCAGTGGTACTGGAACCAGGGTGCCAGCGGCCTGCGCGAGGGCCATGCCCAGGGCAGCCGGATAGAAGAACTCCAGCGCGAGCAGCAGTTCCTCCACATCCGCCACCTGCAGCACCCAGCCCCGACGCAGCGTCGCGGCGGTCTTGATGGGCCGGAACGCACCCGCCTCATCACAGCGTGCGATTTCCCGCGCCGCTGCCGCGCCGACATGCCGTGTGAGTCCATCCACGGGCAGGTCTGCATCGGCGACGTGGCGCAGAAGATAACCCGCCCCCTCCGTCATAAAGAGCACCTGCCCGATGACATCGCGCCCTTCTGCCATCCAGCGCAGCAGCCCTTCCTTCAGCAGTGGGCGTGGTGCCTCCACAGGGGTCGCCTGCACGCCATGCTTCGCATCAAAATCATGCACCTGGTCCAGAATGACCTCCGCCATCAGCGGCTCGGTCCCGATGGCGCTGCTATAAAAGAGATTCCGCCCGTGCATGGGGATGGGGTTTTGCCGGAAGACCTCCATTTCGCTGAGGGCCTTGCCCGGCTCTTTCTCCATGCCCAGCAGCACGGGGATATCCTGGAAACTGTGCAGGCCATCGGCGATGAAAAACGGCACCACAACGACGTTCGGAGCGGTGGTCATGGTGACCCAGTCTGAGACCAGCGGGGCCTCCTCCATGTAAGCATCGACAACCTCCGCAAAGCCATAACCGCCGTCCCGGATCAGCCGCACCTGCTCCTGGATCGCCTTGGTGGAATTGTCATTCAGATTGGTGCCGTGGCCGACGATGATGAGGCTGGTCTCTCCCCTGGGCACGCCGGGGGCCACTTCATCCGCACGCTGCAGCAGCAGGCGTGTCATGTTCGGGTGGATGCCCACGGGGTCGCAGTAATGAATCGTCTTTCCGTCCCGGTGGGTCACTGGGCCGTCCAGGCGCAGTTCCCTGGGCAGCACCTGCTGGCAGAAGTAACCTTCGCTGATGAAATTTGGCACGATGTAGATGACGTCGCTGTCCACAGATTCGAAGACCTCGCGCATGGAGGGCTCTTCCTTCCAGAAGCAGCAGACCACCTCCCGGAAGATGCCCCGGCGGCGGATCTCATCGGCATGGCGATGGGTGGGCGCGCTGGAGTCCGGATTGAGGGTGGAACCGTGGCCAACAAGGATCAGGGCAGCGTGGGAGTAGGGAGAATTCAAAGCGGGAAGGTATACGACAGCACAGAAAGCACAGACCCACCGATCTCACAGGAAAAAATCTTTGGGAGTGGGGGAGCGGAGGTATTGCCGATTCATCCTTCCTCAAAATAGTCCGAATCCACCCGCTTAATAGCCAACGTTCGCACCGTAGAAACACCCACTCCGTACTCAATCATCAATTCCGCCAGTTTTTGCCCGCTGATCAAAATGACTTTCTGAGGCACGGCCTTGGCACAGGCCAGAGCGTTCTCATTAAAATCACTTGTCGTGATAAACACCCCCTTAGTTGCATGCCTCATAGCGAGGGCTCCGACAAAGTTTTGCACTTCTACTCGCCCCACGGTGCTCTGCCAACGTTTCGCCTGCACGTAGATCACATCCAATCCCAAACGGTCTTCATTAATGATGCCGTCTATGCCTTCATCATTCGATTTTTGGGTTACCAGAGCCGCCTCTGCACGACTGCCACCGTACCCCATTGCAAACAGCAGATCTACCACCAGTTGTTCAAACCTATACGGATCCATTTTCAGCATCCGGTCCAGCAAGTCAGAAGCGAGCGTTTGATTTAGTTTTAAATGGGCCTGTTCAATTTGCTCAGTCGGCGTCTGTTCACTGGGCAGAGTGGTTTCAGGAACATCCACCGCACCACTAATAGCTGGCTTTAGCATCTTCGAAGCGAAGCTCGGATAAGTTCCCAGAAGTTTGTTGTCAATCGCTGTCGGATTGGTCGCCAAAAGCTTTCGGCCCTCGTCCGTGATCTTCAGAAATCCTGGCTTCACTTTGTCCACTAACCCCGCCTGTTGCATGTACCATCCAGCCCAACCGGAGCGGTTAAACACATACGTTTGAGTCCCGCTGGGCATGATGGCCGCACGTTGCTCTTCCGTAAGTTGCAAAACTTCCGCGACTTTCTGGCTGTATTCCTTTTGGTGAAGTTCTTTGCCTGCCGAGTCCAGCAGACGTAACAGCGGCAACATCATGTCTTGATAGCTGGGAATAGTCATAAAGTAATTGCTGAAAAGTCTCTCACCGGAACACCATGTGAGCGCCGAGGGGGCGGTCATCGAAGGTGACGGGGAGGCGGATGGCGCGGTGGAGGAGATCGAGGTAATCGGCGCAGGGGATTTCGTAGCCGCCGAGGCTGGCGAGGTGATCGGTGGTCCACTGGGTGTCGTGGACGATGAAGCCGCGCTCTTTCAGCCGCCACTGCAGGTGGGTGAGGGCCACCTTTGAGGCCTGGGTCTCGCGGCTGGACGTGCTTTGT
>DMMK01000662.1 GCA_003453085.1 Verrucomicrobiales bacterium | reverse complement strand
ACACACAGCCACGGACCGCGCCCGCGCACAGTGCTGCGCAACCCGTGTACGCTCCGCCGTCCCAGGTGGAATGAGGCGCCCTTCCGCATCGCTGCGGTACAGGCTGGCCTCCGCTCCCTGGACAAAGTCGCCCGTCACGCTATGCCGTGTCTCGAGGCCGCTGCGATTGTAAATGGCGTGGATCAGACGCTTGGTTTTCGGGTCCACGGCCCAGTCTTTAAGGCGATCACGAGTATAAGCCTGGCTGTAGGTGTAGGCCGGATTTCCGGTGGCGATGTGATGAATGTAAGCAGGCATGGAAATCAGGGCTGGGTGAGGGTGACGGTGGCATGTACCTTCACGGCATCGCCCACGCGGATGAATAACAGGACCGACGGCACTTCGATGCCACTGGCCTTGAGAGATACGTCGAAGTCCAGGTCAAAGGTGGCTTTCTTGCCCACGAGCTTCCATTGGCTGATGCGGCCCTGGACGCTCTGCTCTTTTCCCAAGAGCTTCAGCTTCATGGGTAGAGTCGCAGGTGTCTTGCCATCCTGAGAGACTTCACCCACCGCGGCATTCACCTGCGCTACGATCCACGGATGCTCCGTGACCTTCATGGCCTTGCGCATGTTTTCATCACGCTTCGGCTCAGCCGTGTCCATGGTCTTCGCCGCGACGGTGACCTTGGCTGAAATCTGCGTGGGGACACCTGTAGCATCTGAAGCCACGAGTGTGGTGAAAGGCTGGGCAGCCACCTGACCTGCCCAGTCATGAAGGGTGGAAGTGCCCGAAAAGGTGATGGCGGCAGAGCCCGCCCAGGGGGAAGACATCTGCGCCCGAAGCGAGTGAGCGCCTAACAATAAAGTGAATAATAAAATGCGTGGGATCATGGTTAATAAAGGAATTGTGGTCGGCAGGCAATGAGACAGGTGTCTTCATCGTCCTAACCGGATCGAGACAAGGTTTTTAAAAAAACTATCGGCCGTCCTGTTTCCAGCACGGCGCGTGCCTTTGTCTCAACGCACATCCACACACCACATCCGGTGCAATCGCGGACTTGGTCGAAGACCTAGTCTTCCCTCTTTCAGTCTCGTGCGCAGCGGAGCTTGTGGTAGAAGATTCCATTTCGTGGCCCAGGACCGCTTGTGAATCCATGCAGGCAACACGTAGGAATCATGCTCCCGATCTCCTCCCTCCGAAGAACTTTCAGCAAGCATCTCCGGCAGCGCGTGACATTGATCCTTCCCATCCAGGGAGTGAGTCCACTCCACTCCTGACGCTTCCACGCCAAAGGCGAGGAGCGTAGCAAGAAGGAGGATAAACTGTCGGAGACTCACAAGATACAGGCCACAACGAACGGATGTTCGTCGCTAGCGTTTGGTAAGACATGCAAAGCGCATGACTGCTCAATGGAGCGGCAAGAAATCTTTCCACATCCTTAGTTAGGAATGAGTCTCGTTTGCCCCGTCCCATTTTAGAGAGTGTCATGCGATCTAGACTCCTCGCAAGACGGTCGTTGGACGGCGCGTTGGCATGAAGATGGGCCGCCTTTTCTTTTTCATTTGTTCCAGCTTATTACTGACGCCTGCAATCCAGGCTCAAAGCCTCAACGGCTGGCAGGCGGAGGTGCGGGAGATCCAGATTCCCAGCACGGCAGATCAGTCTCTACAGCCTGCCCTGACGTGGTCGCCCACGACCGAGGAAGCACGCCCGCTTTTGGTCGGCCTGCACACCTGGAGCGGGGACTACCGGCAGGCCGCGAACGGGCGTGTGTATGCCCAGTGGTGCATGGACCAAGGCTGGCACTTTGTGTATCCGAACTTCCGCGGGCCGAACAACACGCCTGCCGCCATGGGCAGCGACCTGGCGGTGCAGGATGTGGTGGATGCAGTGGCGCATCTGCAGAAAGGCGGGCGTGTGGATGCCAGCCGCATCTACCTCATCGGCGTCAGCGGCGGCGGCCACATGGCCATGCAGATGGCGGGCAGGCACCCAGAGATCTGGGCCGGTGTTTCCGCCTGGTGCGGCATCAGTGACATCGCGGCCTGGCACGCAGAGCATTTGAAAAACGGCATGCCGGACAACTATGCACGCCACATTGAACTGGCGCTGGGCGGTGCACCCACAGGAAATCTACTGGCCGAGGCGGCCAAGCGATCCCCGCTGACTCACTTGGCCCGGGCCAAGGACGTGCCGCTGGACCTGAACCACGGCATTCATGACGGGCGGCTGGGCAGCGTCCCGTTTCGGCATAGTTTGTTAGCCTTTAACCAGACCGCCTCCACACCGCTGCCGGTGGCGGAGGTCCTGGCCTACTATGAGACCCAGCAACGGCCCACAGGCTGGCCCGCGCCGGAGGCGGACCCGCTGTATGGACCGAAGCCGGTGCTGTTTCGCCAAGTCTCCGGCAGCACGCGGGTGACGCTTTTTGAGGGCGGGCATGAGATCCTGTACACACCTTCGCTGAACTGGCTGGCGCTGCAACGGAAAGGGCAACCGGCCGTGTGGACGGTGGCCAAACCGTTGCCCGTGGGCGGTGCGGCGGACACGAAGTCCGGCCTCTGAGAGTCCTTGAAGTGGCAGTCATCCCGCGCCATCACAGAGGCATGCTGAAAGCCTTCATCTTCGACCTCGACGGCACCCTCATTGATTCCCTGGCGGACATTGCGGCATCCATCAACCGCATGCTGGAGGCACGCGGTTATCCCGCCTGCAAGGATGCGGGTATCTTCAAACAGATGGTGGGAGACGGGATGGAAAAGCTCGTCGAGCGCGCCTTGCCCGAGACGGCCCGGAGCGAGGAGCTGATCCGAATCTGCACGGAGGAGTACCGGGCTTTTTATGACCTGCACTGGCAGGAGCAGACGCTGCCTTACCCGCAGATCCTCGAGGTCCTGGCCGCCCTGAAAGCGAAGGGGCTGAAGCTGGGCGTCATCTCCAACAAGGCTCATCGCTTCACGGTGCCGATGACAGAGCATTTCTTTGGCGCGGACTGCTTTGAACTCATCCTGGGCCAGCGTGCCGAGGTGCCGCGCAAGCCAGATCCCGCTGGTGCCTACGAGGCGGCGGCCAGCCTGGGACTGCGCCCGGAGGAGTGCGCCTATGTGGGTGACTCGGGCATTGACATGGCCTTTGCTAAAAGCTCCGGCATGGTGGGCATCGGCGTGGACTGGGGCTTCCGATCGGTGGAAGAACTGAGGGAGCATGGGGCCGTGCATGTGATCTCCAAACCGGGCGAATTGCTCGAAATCGGCGACAAATCACGCTGAGCCTTGAGTGCGGCTGCGGGTGCGAGTAATGTGCGCATCATGGTCTCCACCCGCTTTCTGCGAATCGCCGCCCAGACCTCTGTCCTGGCGGCTTCTTTTTGGCTATCCTCTTGTAAAACACCGACGGCCCCTCCGCCCCCGGTCGAAGAACCTGCCAAGAAGCCTACGGGTCTCTATGAATGGCATGGAGAAGGCAAAAGCATCTCCTCCATCCGCATCAATGTGGATGAGCAGAAGGCCTATCTCTACAATGGCGACGACCAGATCGGCTGGACCTACGTGGCCACGGGCATCACGAGCTTCCCCACCCCGACGGGCCAGTTCAAGATCATGGAAAAGATCGCCGACAAGGTCTCCAACCTCTATGGCAAGGGCTACGATGCCAATGGCAAGCTGGTCAATTCGGACTTCAAACAAGGTCGCGATCTCCTGCCTCCTGGCGGTCGTTTTGAAGCGGCCAAGATGACCTACTTCATGCGCCTGACAGGTGATGGCGTGGGCATGCACATCGGGCCCATCCCGCGCCCAGGCCGCCGTGCCTCACACGGCTGCATCCGCCTGCCGT
>DMMK01000252.1 GCA_003453085.1 Verrucomicrobiales bacterium | reverse complement strand
TAGTTGCCGTAGGGCATGTTGGCCTGATCTCCCAGATAGATGAAGCGCTCGTTCTCAAAATCAGGTTTTCCATCCGGGCCGGGTTTCAACGTTTCATTGTTAAAAGCATCGAGAGTCAAAAGGGCCTCCAGTACCGTCAGGCCACCGATGCCGGAATCAAAAACACCGATGGGCAGTCGGCTGAGATCGCCCTGGTAAGCTGAGGCGTCGAAGCTGGCAGGAGCTTGCCCCTCCGGGTGCGCCTGCACATGTCGGATAAACACGTCCTCCATCTTGTCCTCAGCGAAAAGCAGAGGGCACAAGGCCATGAACAGCAAAATGCCGACTTTCATGGACCTCACTACAGTCGGAAAGCGGGCAGGAGTCAATGGCGGCAAAAGACAGGCTTGTCTCTTGCCCGCAGGCGGATGAATCTCTGCACCTGACCTGGAACATCCGGCCACCTGGAGGCGTTTGTTCGTAGTTACTTGCGTGTCCCCACCATTGTCCATGAAGCCTGCATTCTCTCAGTTGATCCGTTCCCTCATCGTGCTGGCGCTTAGCCCTGCCGCCTTCACCCAGGCCCAGACAGCCGGGGAATGGATCCACTCCCGTGGCAATGAGGCGATGACGGGAGTTTCGGCTTCAGAGCTGCGCTTTCCTCTGGAACTGGCCTGGGAATTTAAAATGCAGGACAAACCGAAAGGGCAGGGGGAAATGCTCGTCAGCAGTGCCGTGGTGCGTGCGGGCAAAGTTTATGCTGGCTGCAAGGACGGCAAATTTTATGCGCTGGATCTGGCCACAGGCACCAAAAAATGGGAGGTGACGGCCAAGGGGGCTTTTGATGGGGCGGCCTCCTTTGCCGGAGAACTGGTGGTCGCAGGTTGTCAGGACGGCTTTGTCTATGCCTGGAATGCGGAGACGGGTGCTGAGGTGTGGAAGTTTGAAACCGAGGCCGAAATTCATGCGGCCTCCAATACCTGGACCGACCCCAAAACGGGCGTGCAGAAGATCCTCATCGGCAGCTATGACTACAACGTCTATTGCCTGGATGCGAAGACTGGGAAGAAAGAGTGGGCCGCAGAGACGGGCTACTACATCAACGGCGGATCCGCCGTGGGAGATGGCATGGTGGTCTTTGGCGGCTGCGACAGCGTGCTGCACGTGCACGATGTGGCCACGGGCGTGGAGAAGCGGCAGATTGAGGTCGGCTCCTACATTGGCAACAATGTGGCCATTGCTGATGGGGTGGTCTATGTCTCCCATTATGGCAACCGGGTGGGGGCCTACAATCTGGCCGATGGTGCCAAGGTGTGGGAGTATGGAGAGCGCGAATTTGAGTACTATGCAGCCCCGGCCATCTGGGAAAAAACGGTTTTTGTGGGAGGTCGCGACAAACGTTTTCATGCAATAGATCGCGTGAAAGGCACGAAGCTCTGGGAGTATCGCAGCCGCGACAGGATCGACAGCAGTGCTGTGATCTGTGCGGGCAAGGCGGCCCTGTTTGGCAGCGATGACGGTTATGTCTATGCCCTGGATCTGAAGGATGGCAAAGAGCTGTGGCAATATGAGATCGGCGCACCGGTGAAGACCTCGCCTGCCGTAGCGGGTGACTACGTGCTTTTTGGGGCGGATGATGGGGTGATGTACTGCTTTAAAAATGCAGCTTCAAGTGCGGCCCCTTCTGCCGCAGCGCCCGCATCAAAATAAATGCACGAAAGGATGGTGGTAATGTCCTGTCTTTGATATCTAGCAAAGGCATTCTTTAAAACCATGCCAATCCAGGATTTTGATGATTTTTTTCGGTGCATACAGACGCCGGATGGTTGGGATCTTCAGATTCGTAGGATCCTGTGGCCACATCCCTCGACACCCGATTCTGCCTGGATGGTCTTTCAGAGCTGGCCCGACTTGCCCAATGAAAGCCAAATCGCTTCTGCAAGGGCGGCAGTGTTGAAAGACCCTCGTTTTTTCTGTGTTTGCAGGCTCTGCGGAGAGACCAATGCGCGCGGGCACACCATCATGCTCGACGGTTGCGTTTGCATGAGTTGCGCTGAGAAGCGGCTGGGCGTGCTCTTTTAAGCTGGAAGCCTGACTCGTTGTTCTGGGGAGCGAGGCGGCGTCAGCAATTCCATTCACTGGCAAATAAACTTGACCAGCAAAAGCAGCGTTGGCCGGACCGTCTTCTAGGTATTCCCATCATGACCTGTTTTTCACTGCCATCTCTTGTCACTTTCTTTCTGGCTCTGCTTGCTTCCGGCCTAACAATAAACGCGGCAGAAGTCTGTGAGGCAGATGTCTGCATTTACGGCGGCACCAGCGGTGGTGTGGCGGCGGCGGTGCAGGCAGCCCGCATGGGAAAGCGTGTGGTCATCGCGGAGCCCGGTCGCCATCTGGGGGGCATGACCTCCGGGGGCCTCAGTGCCGTGGATATCGGGGATCCTCGCAGTGTGGGGGGGATCTCGCGTGAATACTTTACCAAGCTAGCGGCCACCGTGGGTACGGTCCTTGCCTGGGACAAACCGTTTGTTGCCAAAGGCGGCGGCCCGGCCACCGGCGGGGCTTATGCCATCGAGCCCCACAAGGCGGAAGAAGTCTATGCACAGATGGCGCGTGAGGCGGGCGTCCAGGTTCACTTCGGAGCTAGGCTGGCCAAGGTGCTCAAAGAAGGGGCGCGCATCACTGAATTTGTCACGGAGGACGGCACGATCTTCCGTGCGAAGATGTATGTGGACACCACTTATGAAGGCGACCTGATGGCGAAAGCCGGTGTCAGCTACACGCTAATGCGTGAGGGCAATGCGAAGTATGGGGAGACTTACAATGGCATCTATTACGATGAAAAATACGTGCCCCGTACAGGCCACCTGCAACCGGGGGCCACAGGGCGTGTCAAAGGCGGGCAGGGCGTGTGGGATCGGGATTTTCCGCTGGACCCCTATGTGGTGAAAGGCGATCCCAAAAGCGGCCTCTTACCCCTGATTCAGGAAGGCGATCCCGGCCGCCCTGGCGAGCCTGCACCGGGAGTGCAGGCCTATTGCTTCCGCCTCTGCCTGAGTGTGGACCCGGTCAACAGCGCCCCCATAGTGCCGCCTCCCGGCTACGACCCGAAGCGGTATGAGATCGTCGCCCGCTATATCGAGGCATGCCTTGCCAATGGCGATGACATGGACCTGCGCTGGTTCTCCAAACATGATGCCCTGCCTAACCAAAAGTGGGATTTTAATACCGCCACCTTTGGGGGGAATCTGCCCGGAGCCAGCCATGAATGGCCAGAGGCCAGCTATGCCCGCCGGGAGGAGATCGCCAAAGAGCATGAGAATTACCATCGGGGGCTGCTGCACTTTTTGGCAACCGATCCCCGGGTGCCGGCGAAGGTCCGCAAGGACATGGCGCGCTTTGGCCTACCAAAGGATGAGTTCACCGACAATGGCGGCTGGCCACACCAGATCTACGTTCGCGAGGCGCGCCGCATGATCAGTGATCTGGTGCTGACCGAGCACCACACCTTTGGCCGTGAGATCGCCCCCAAACCGGTGAGCCTCGGCAGCTACGGCACGGACACCCATGAAATCCGCCGCATTGTGAAGGATGGCATCGTCATCCGCGAAGGCAAGACCGCAGGTGGCCGGGGTGGCTTCGGCCCTTACCAGATCGGCTATGACTGCATCGTGCCCAAGCCGTCGGAGTGTGAAAACTTGTTCGTCACCTTTGCCCTCAGTTGCAGCCATACCGCCTTCAGCAGCCTGCGCATGGAGCCTGTCTTCATGGTCACCAGCCAGAGTGCCGCCACAGCCGCCGTCATGGCTATTGAGGACGGGGTGTCCGTCCAAAAAGTGGACTATGAGAAACTACGTTCCCGGCTGGAGAAAGACGGGCAGGTTTTGACCTGGAAGTTCAAGGACAGCGGAGGTCATTGATAACCTCAAATCGAAGCATGCTTCCAGAGATCGGGGTGATGCCTGATTCGAAGCTCTGCCCACAGTTTTCCCAATGTTTACACCATGACTCTTTCATTTTCGATTCTGCCAACTCTTTTGCTGGCCTGTGCGGTTAGCTTGCACGCCCAGAAGACCCCTGACCATCCACCCGTGGTGGATCTGTCGGAGGAGACGGCCCGCCACGTCATCATCGCTCAGGGTACGCCGGAAGTTTATCATGGCCACCCGACCACCCTTCTCCTGCCGGATGGCAAGACGATGTATGTGGTCTGGACCTATGGTCATGGTGGCGGCTGCGGCCCCATGAAGCGCAGCGATGATGGGGGCAAGACCTGGAGCGACCTGCTGCCAGTGCCGGAGAACTGGGCTGCCACGCGCAACTGCCCTGCACTCTACCGCCTCACCGATCCCCAGGGCGTCTCCCGTCTGTTTGTCTTTGCCGGGCAAGGTCCGGGCGGAACGCGCCAGCCGGACAATGGCACGATGCAGATGTCCTTCTCCATGGATGATGGCAAGACCTGGTCGCCCATGAAAAGCCTGGACCTGGAGTGTGTGATGCCGTTTTGCACCATCATGCCCGTGGATGGCGGCAAGCGTCTCATCGGTCTGTCCAACATTCGTCGTCCGGGTGAAACCAAGGATACGAAGTCAAACATCGTCACGCAGAGCGAATCGCTCGATGGTGGCCTTACCTGGAGCCCCTGGCGTGTGCTCGTGGACCTGGGCGACCTTAAACCCTGCGAACCTGAGGTGGTGCGCTCGCCCGATGGCAAACAACTGCTCTGCCTCATCCGCGAAAACATCCGCAACCATGCCAGCCACTACATCACCAGCAATGATGAGGGCCGCACCTGGACGACGGTCAAAGACCTGCCACCTGGCCTGCACGGGGATCGTCATAAGGCGCAGTATGCGCCTGATGGCCGTCTGATGGTGACCTTTCGCGACATGGGTGCCAACAGCCCAACGCGAAATCATTTTGTCGCCTGGGTGGGCCGTTATGAGGATATCCAGAGCGGCAAGGATGGCGAGTATAAGATCAAGCTGCTGCATAGCCATGCCAGGAGCGACTGCGGTTATCCGGGTCTCGAAGTGCTGCCTGACGGCACCTTCGTGGCGACTACCTATGTCAAATATCGTCAAGGACCGGAAAAACACTCAGTTGTCAGTACCCACTTCAAACTGAAAGAAACGGATGCGATGGAGAGGAAGACGCTAAACACAGCGGCCAAAGACGCCAAGGTGGCGGGAATCCTCATGGATGACGATGCAGCCCGCTATACCGGCCAGTGGCGGGAAGGTGGCAGCCAGCTGGGTTATTTGGCGGGCCGTGGTTACCACGCCACCAATGCCGATGGCACGGCCACTTTCACTCCCGATATTCCGGTGGCCGGGCGCTATGAACTCCGGCTTCTTTACGTTGCCTCAGACAACCGCAATGATGCGACCGAGATCTTCATCCGCAGCGCAGACGGTGAGAAAAAAGTGACGCTGAACCAGCGCGAAGAGTGCCTGGAGGAAAGCATCCCGAGATCACTGGGCGTCTATGAATTTGCCAAGGGCAAAAGCGGATCGGTGAAGATCCTGGCCAGGGCCAAAAAGGGGTTTGTGGTGGTGGACGGGCTTCAGATTGTGTCTGAGGCGGAGGCCAAAGTGGAGCGCAATACGCGTGCGGATGCCGGCTTTCCCGTCAAAACTGCGCTGCCGGCGCCCAAGGTGAGCATCCCGCCACCAATGAAGCTCAAGTCCGCCGCCAAAGCTGCGGACGTGAATGGCAAGGAGTATGATCTGGTGGTCATCGGCGGCACCCCGGGCGGCATTGCCACAGCGGTTCGGGCGGCCCGTGAAGGCCTCACGGTGTTGCTGGTGAACCACACCCAGCACCTGGGCGGATTCATCACCAGCGGTGCGGGTGGCTGGGAGGCCCCGTATGACGGTCTGCGTTCGCCTCTTTACGGGGAGATGCTGAAAGGGGCAGCCGACTATTATCGCCAAACCTATGGCGAAAATTCACCCCAGCATCTCGCCTCCATGCCCGATGCCAAAAGCCGTGCCCACATTGATCGGCCCAAGGTGGAGCCACGCATCGCCGAGATGCTTTTCAACCGCATGGTGGAAAAGGAGAAGCTACTCACTGTTTTGTTAGGCCACATCGTCACCGCCGCAGATCGGGAAGGCAGCCTTATCCGCAGTGTGACGCTGAAGCCTATGCATGGTGAGGGAAATGTGACGGTGTCCGCGAAGGTCTTTGCCGATGGAATGTATGAGGGAGATCTGGTCGCCGCCGCCGGGGTGGAGTCCCAGATTGGACGCGAGGCACGGTCAAAGTATGGCGAGCCCCATGCCGGAGTCATCTACACGCACGAGCGGGCTAAGGCCCCGGGACAGCGTGGTTTCCCCAGAGATGCGGATCAAGGTTACCTCAACATCCGCTACAACAGCCACGCCACGGCGGAGATCGTCGAGGGCCCACACAGCGGCGAGGCCGATGGTTCGGTGATGGCTTACAATTACCGTCTCATCCTCACCCGCGATCCGGCCAATAGGATCCTGGTGGAGAAACCGGCCAACTACGATCTGGCCCGTGCCAAGGCTGCGGGAGGCGGCGGATTTGTCCCCAATCTGCCTAACAACAAGGTTGCTTGGAACGGCGGACGCCTCATCGGTCCGCAGAATGATTATCCCTCTGCCGACTGGCCGACGCGAGAGAAGATCAGCCGCTTGTACAT
>DMMK01000017.1 GCA_003453085.1 Verrucomicrobiales bacterium | reverse complement strand
CAACCAATGTCGCTGCCCTCCCCCAGGCATGTTCGTATTTCCGGACGTCATTCACCACTATGCTGCCGATATCCGGTTAGGCGTGCTGCGGATGTCATGTCCACAATCCCTTTCTGAATAGCAAAGGCTTTCCTTAAACCTTGCTGTAAGGTTTCTTTGCTTCCAATCACCTGCTCTTTTCACAACCATGGTCAGTGCCCGATTCCGTTTCTCCTCCCACGTCTTTTGCCTGCTGGCAGCCACATTTTCTCTGATCCCTCAATGGAACCTCCGGGCAGCCGATGGTGTGTGGATCTTTACGACTGGTGGAACATCAAACTGGAGCGAAGCCGCTAAATGGAACGGCACGATCGCCGATGGCGCGGGTTTCACCGCTTTCCTGGCCAATGCGAATTTGGCCACTGCGGATCAGACCATCGTCTTGGACACCTCCCGCATCCTCGGAGCCATCCGCCTCGGTGACAACAACAGCACGGACCGCCGTGCGCTGACCATCAGCTCATCGGGCGGGACTACGCTGACGTTCGATAACACGCCCAATGGAGCCAATGCCAGCCTAGTACAGATAAGCACCAGTGCGGGGGATACGATCTCTGCGCAAGTGGTGCTGAACAGCTCGCTGGATGTCATGAATACCGCGCCGGATCGCACTCTGACGATTTCGGGGGCTATCTCTGCGGGGACGACCGAGCTGAAAGTGATCACGAATGAAGGTGTCAGTTCGCCAGCTCTGACGACCAATCCGTTTGCCACCAACGTAGGCAGCGGGCCTGTCACCCTGAGCGGCATCATCAGCGACGGCCTCGGCCAGGTGGCCATCGTCCAGAACAGCCCTGGCAACAGCACTCTGGCCCTTAACGGTGCGAATACATTCACGGGCGGAGTGACGTTGAATCAAGGCACCTTGACGTTAGGCAATGCCACCGCTCTGGGAGCGACCAGCGGCAAGCTGGTGATCAACAGCGGTTACTTGAACTCCAGCATCTCTAACTTAGCGCTGACCACCAATAACCCGGTGGAGATCAACGGTAACTTTTCATTCTTCGGTTCGCAGAGCCTCAACCTGGGCACAGGAGCGGTCACCTTCAGTGATAACATCAACATCAGCTCCAACAGCAACCAACTTACCCTCGGTGGCAACATCAGCGATGGCGGCAACGGCTACAGCCTCACCAAGACCGGCCAGGGACGCGTTTACCTCACTGGCACCAATACCTACACGGGTGGCACGACCGTGAATGCGGGCTTCCTGATTGTGAACAAGAATGCCGCGCTTGGCGGCACGGGCCGCAATGTCGCGGTGAACTATGGTGCCACACTCGCTGCGAACTACGCCATGGACCAAGCCTTTGTGGACCGTGTGGACACGGGCTCCGTCGGCACTTTGGCGCTTTGGACCAACAGCGGTGCAGCGCTCAACCTTTCGGCTTTCCCGAACATGCGTCTGGGCTCAGGGAACAATGCCACTTACTCCGGTACTCTCACACCCCATGGCACGACCTTTCGCCTGGGTGGCGGCAGCTCCACGCTCACAGTCTCCAGCGCTCTGACTGGAGCAGGCAATTCTTTGGAAGTGGGTATCCAGGGCAGCAGCGTGGGCAATGTGACTCTCAGCGGCAACAACACCTATGGCGGCAGCACCACGGTGCGCGGCCCAGCGGTGCTCCAGCTCAACGGAAACACGGGCCGCATCGCCGATACTTCAGATTTGGTCATGGCGGGCAACGGCACCTTCCGTTACGACAATACAGGAGCGACTGCCGCCATCAGTGAAACGCTCGGCGTGCTGCGACTTGAGGTAGGAGACTCGACGGTCCTTTCTCAGCGCACCCTCGCCTTTGATAGCACGCTGACTTTTGCCAGCTTCAACCGTTCCAGCGGAGCCACCGTCAATTTCACCGTCGGTGGCACAGGAGCGACCACCGCTCTGCAAAAGGTAGCGTTTGCCTCGGCTCCCACCGCAGGAGCATTCCTGGACGCCGGCCTTTTTGTCAGCGGGGCCAACTACGCCGCCTATGATGCAGCCGGGTTTGTCCGGGCGCTGGATTATACGACGGATAGCAACACGGCGAGCGTGGGTGCTGGGGCTACCCTGGCAACGGGCAGCGGCAAGCATGTCAACCTAACTGGTAGCCTTTCGGCCCAGACCACGGACAGCATCGAGACTTTGCGCATCAGCAATGCTTCCAATGTCATCCTTGCCTCTGGAGCCACGCTGACGGTCTCTGCGGGTGGCATTCTGAAATCTGGAGCTTCCGCAGCCACCATCGATGGCGGCACGGGCATCACGGTTGGCGGCGGTGGGGAACTGGTCATCCGCACGGATGTCGCGGCGGATCAGTTGAACCTCACGTCCAACATTCTTTCCTCCACAGGCGCTCTGACCAAATCGGGCGCAGGTGTTGTGGCTCTGGCAGGCACGAATGCCTACACCGGACAGACCACCGTGAATGCAGGCACCCTGCGCATCCTCGGTGCCCAGGCATTGGGCAGTGGTGATGTGGCCCTGAATGGCGGCACGCTGGACCTGCGTGCCAATGGCACCCTGCCTAACAATGGAGGGACCCCGGAGACCTTCACGTTCGGCCAAAATGTCGTGGTGGGGGCAGATGCCACCATCGCCGTCAATACACTGGCGGGGACGAGCACCCAGGCCAACAAAACCATTCGCATGGGGAACCTGAGCATCGGCGGCAATGTGCTGACGGTGACCAACAACAACGGTTACGGCCTGGAGTTCTCCGGCACGACGACCCTGAGCCCAGGTGCCACGGGCAACACCGTTCTCAACTTGGCCACGGCCAAACCTTCGAACCTCGTCCAGGCATTGACGCTCAGTGGCAAGGTGACAGGCAGCTCGCAACTGACCATTCGCGGCGGCGGCATGGTTCAGCTCACCAACAGCAGCAATGACTTTGTTGGGAACATCCTCATCACCGGCGGCGGCCTCGCCGTCTCCAGCGATGGCGCTTTGGGCAATGCGGCCAACCAAGTGCTGATGACGGATTCCAACAGCACCACGACTTTCCGTGCCCTGGAAACCTTTGCCACCAGTCGCAGCTTCACGTTGGGCAATAACGTGGCCACCAACAACATCTTCCAGGTGGTCGCGGGCAAGACATTCACCCTCAACAGCGCTTTCCTAGGCAACAACGGCTTCGTGAAGTCTGACAACGGCACCTTTGAAATCAATGCCGCGAACACCGGCTGGGACGGTACCGTGATCGTCCAGGACGGCGTTCTCAAAATCTCCAACTCAGCAGCCTTAGGCAGCACAGAAGGCACCACCTGGGTGAACAACCAGGAGACGGCCCTGCATCTCAATGGCGGGGCGAGTGGTATCACCGTGACGGACAAACTGTATCTGTTCTCTTCGGGTCTCAGCAGTACCGGCGCTTTGCTCAGCCTCACGGGCAGCGGGGCCAATACGGTCTCGGGTGACATCGTGCTAAATGGTACGGCTGCGATCGGGGTAGAAGCGGGCAGCACGCTGAATCTCACCAGTGCCAACGCCATCACGGCCAATGCAGATCTCACCGCCTCTGGAACCACCACCTCAAACACTTTTTCACTGACCCTCACCGGCGCTGGCAATGGAACCCTCGCCAGCCCCATTGCCACCGGGGCCAGCACCCTTATCAAAACGGGCACGGGTACCTGGACGCTCACGGGCACCAGCACTTTCACCGGCACAACCCTCGTGAACAACGGCACTTTGATACTGAGCGGAGCCGCCGGAAAAGTATCCACAGGGGCGGCTTGGCAACTCAGCCCAGGGGCTACCCTCGTGCTGGATAACACGTCCGGTCATCTGGATAACCGTCTGGGAACTCGAGGCGTCCATTTCGGCGGCAATCTCACCATCCTTGGCGATGCCAGCGCGCCGACTTTGGAAACTATCACCAGCAGCAACTTATCAACTGGCAACACCGCCGGTGTGCTGACCTTGGATGCAGATCCCAGCCAGTCGCTCACCTTCCAGGTGAATAGCGGCAGCTTCACTCGCAGCGTGCAGGGCACGGCGCTTTTTCGCGGTGATAATT
>DMMK01000483.1 GCA_003453085.1 Verrucomicrobiales bacterium | reverse complement strand
CAAAGTACGCACCGATGCCGGGGTGGATACCAGCCTCTGCCGCGTGGTGTGGAGCGAATCCGATGGCCTGCCAGGGGTGGTGGTGGACCGCTATGGCGACTACCTCGTCCTGCAAACACTGACCCTGGCGATGGCCATGCGGCAGGATCTCATCATCCAGGCCCTGGTGCAGATTTTCTCTCCCAAGGGCATCGTCCAGCGCAACGAAGGCGGTGTCCGCAAAGCCGAGGGGCTGGAGCAGGTCAAAGGCGTGGTTTATGGCGAAACACCAGAACCCTTTGTTGTCCGCCATGAAGGCAGCGCCTTTCATGCGGACCTGATTGAAGGCCAAAAGACCGGCCTGTATCTCGACCAGCTCGACAACTACCAGCACGCCGCCAAGCTGGCCAAAGGCCGCCGGGTGCTGGATTGCTTCAGCAACCAGGGCGGCTTTGCCCAGGCCTGCGCCCTCGCCGGGGCCACCGAAGTCACTGCGGTGGACATCAGCGAAAGCGCCACCGAACTGGCCAAAAAGAACGCCGAAATCTCCGGCGCCAAAGTCACCTTCATCGCGGCGAACTGCTTCGACTTCCTCAAGCAGCAGGAGTCCAGCGGGGCGACCTACGACCTCATCATCCTCGACCCGCCCTCCTTCACTAAGACCAAGGCCAATGTGAAGGACGCCATGCGCGGTTACAAAGAGATCCATCTGCGTGCGCTGAAAATGCTGCAGCCCGGTGGCATCATGGCCACCTACAGTTGCAGCCATCACGTCAGCACAGGCGAATTCCACGCCAGCATCGAAGACGCCGCTGTGGATGCCCGCAAAACTCTGCGCCGCGTCGCGATGTACAGCCAGCGCCCGGATCACCCGATCTTGGCCACCATCCCGGAGACCGAGTATCTGGTGGGCTATGCCTACGAGGTGGTCGCCGCCTGGTAAGGCCAGCGATTGTTTGCTTTCGTCCATCAATCGCAGGTCTCATGGGCCTGCGATTTTTTTTGGTTCCTCGTTACTCGTGAAACTGCAGGGAATAGAGCTTCTGATACAGCTCGCTGCTCTTCAGCAATTCCTCGTGATTGCCCACATCGGCGACCTTTCCATCCTGCATCACCACGATCTGGTCTGCCTGCATAATGGTGGAAAGACGGTGCGCGATGGCGATGACCGTCTTGCCCTCGGAAAGGACGTGGATGGCCTCCTGGATGATCTTTTCCGTCTCTGTGTCCAACGCGCTGGTGGCTTCATCCAAAAGCAAAATCGGCGCATTGCGCAAGATGGCGCGGGCGATGGAGAGACGCTGTTTTTGCCCGCCTGACAGGTTGCAGCCGGAATCCCCCACGATGGCTTGGTAACCACCCTGCTGCGCCAGGATGAACTCGTGCGCATGGGCTTTTTTCGCAGCGGCAATGATCTCCTCCTCCGTGGCATCCAGACGACCGTAGCGGATGTTTTCGCGGATGGTGTCGTGGAAGAGGAAGGTGTCCTGGCTGACGAGGCCGATGTTTCCGCGCACGCTGTCCTGCGTGACGGTGCGGATATCCGTGCCATCAAGCAGCACCCGCCCCGAGTCCGGATCATAGAATCGGAGCAGCAGGGAAAAGAGCGTGCTCTTCCCTGCTCCGCTCGGGCCGACGAGGGCGTAAAACTTACCCGGGGCCAGATCCAGAGTCACCCCGGTGATGGCGGCTTTGTCCAGCTTGGTGCCGTCAATCTTCCCATAGGTGAAAGCCACATTTTCAAACGTCACGGCCCCTTTGATGCGAGGCAACTGAGGGGCATCGGGCAGGTCTTGGATATCGGCAGGGCGGTCCAGAAGATGCACCACCTTGTTCACGGCAAAGACCGTCTTTTGCATCAGGAGGTTCACCTTGCTGAGTTCCTTCGCCGGCGGGTAGATTTTGGTCAGTGCCATGACCAGTACAATCAGCTCACTGGCACCGCGATTCTCGATCCAGAAATACACGAGCCCTGCAGCGATGCCAACGGAGGCGACGGCCTCCACAATCGGCCCGATCAATTCCATCGCCTGGGTCCAGCGCAGCATGTTCTTGCACATCTCTGCATTCGCCCGGTCAAATCGTTCCACCTCATACTCTTCGCGTGCATAGCCTTTCACCAGACGGATGCCGGTGAAGGATTCATGCATGGTGGTCATCATCGCGCCCACTTCCTTTTCTTCACGGGACCCGGCCTTGCGCACCTTGCGGCCGATCGCGATGATCGGCGCGAGGCAGAGGGGAAAAATCACCAGCGACATGAGGGTGAAAAACCAGTCTTGGGAAAACAGCACCCAGAGAATGGTGATGATGGTCAGCGGCCGGTTGGTCAGCAGCTGCACCAGTTGGACGGCATTCGTCTGCGCTACCCGCGACTGGTTAAACACGGTCTGCATCAGCTCTCCTGCCTTGGCATGGCTGAAGAAGGCAGGCGACTGCCGCAGGATGCTGCGGAAGACATCGCTACGCATGTGAAAGAGCATTTTGTTTCCCACCCAGGCCAGGCAGTACTTGTTCAGGTACTCCAAAAAGCCGTTTAAAAACATCAGCACCGGGATGCAGGCACAGGCGAGGATAACACCTGTCAGTCCCACGGGCGTATCGGTGGCCAGACCCAGCATCTCGGCGATGTTCACCTGGCCTACGATCGGGAGGTTCAGCGGCTGCCCCAGAGTCTTGCCCTTGCCATCCAGGACCAATTGGAAAATGACCTGGAACCCCACGATCAACACCCCATTGAACGCAGCCGCGACGATGCCAATCAGGATGCCGACGATGAAACGTCCCATCCAGGGTTTCAGATATTGCAGGATACGCCCATACGGCATCTTTAACTGCGCGATCTCAGCATCGGTCATCTGAGAAGGATTCTTCGAAAAAGGGGCTTGAGCCATGTGGATGTAAAACAACCGCCAGCAGCACCGGCGGGTGAGACGCCTACCACGGGACCGGGGTAGCGTCGAGATGAAGTTCATCCTTGCCAAACGCAGATCCCCGCTCTTGAAAAACAGCCTCCTCCAGCCCAAAGTCCGCATTCCCATGACACTCTCCGAACTCAAAGCCCAAGTCTGTGCCGCCAACCGTGCGCTGGAACCCAGCGGGTTGGTGAAGCTGACCTGGGGCAATGTCTCCGGCATAGATCGTGCCTCCGGACTGTGGGCTATCAAGCCCAGCGGCGTGGACTACGGAGCCCTGACCCCTGAGGACATGGTGGTCATGGATCTCGAGGGCAACATCATCGAAGGCAAGCTACGGCCGTCCTCCGACACTAAAACGCACCTGCACTTATACCGTGAGTTTCCTGAGATCGGCGGTGTGACCCACACTCACAGCCTGCATGCCACCGTGTTTTCTCAGGCTGGCCGCGAACTGCCCTGCTATGGGACGACCCATGCGGACCACTTTTATGGCACTGTTCCCCTGGTCCGCGCCCTGACCCCAGATGAAGTCGCCAGCGACTACGAGCATTACACAGGCGTGGCCATCGTGGAGCGTCTGCGTGAACTGAACCTCAGCCCCATGGAGATGCCTGCGGTGCTGCAACTGCATCACGCTCCCTTTACCTTCGGCAAGAATGCCATGGACTCTCTGAACAACAGCATCGCCCTGGAAATGTGCGCCCACATGGCCCTGCAATCCCTGGCCATCAATCCGGCCTTGGCCCCCATCCCGTCTCACATCCTGGACAAGCACCACCTGCGCAAACATGGGCCTGGTGCTTATTACGGGCAGAAGTAAAAGCGAGGGCGTGGACCGAAATCACCGTTTTCAACGGAGGCCTCGGCTCCCATTTATCCTCACTTCATCTCTGGCTCTTCCTCGCCTTCAGGCAGCGGATCCGCCGGAGGTGGGAGATTGTCGATGGCGTTGAGGATCTTGACCCCACGCTCGACTGAGTTGTCCAGGCGGAAGAAAATCTGCGGGGAATTCTTCATGATGACCCGCTTATGCACTTCACGCTGGATGGCGCCACGAGCCTTATTGAGCTTTTCAATGATGGCCTCCTGATTGCCGCTAGTGGTGATGATGCCAATGTAGGCAAAGGCCTGCTTCAGGTCTGGCGTGGCACGCACGTCATGGACCGTGAGGATGGCGTTATCCATGCGGTAGTGACGCTCCAGCACCATGCTGAGCTCTCTTTTCACCAGTTCGCTGACGCGTAAGACTCGTTGGGACATATCGAAAATTAAAAGGTTCAGGGTGCAGGGTGACTGGGTCCAGAACGGAGCCAGGCATCACTGCCCAAACTCCGCCGATTGAACCCCGAACCCAAAACCATCACAGAGTCTGGGCAAACTTCTCCAGTTCGTAACACTCGATGACGTCGTTCTCTTCGTAATCGCTGAAGCCTGTGAGCTTGATACCGCACTCGAGGCCGTTGCGGACTTCAGGAACTTCGTCGTGGAAACGACGCAGGGTTTCAAATCCACCGTCATAGACGGCCTGACCATTGCGCAGCACGCGGGCGCGCTGCTTGCGGTCGATACGGCCATCGGTGACGATGGAACCGCCGACATAACCGCGGTTGACCTTGAAGACCTGCTTCACCTTGGCATGGCCCAGCACCTTCTCGCGGGTGAGCGGGTCGAGCATGCCCGTCATGGAATCCTTCACCTGGTCGATGAGTTCGTAGATGATGGAGTAAAGCTTGATCTGCACGCCTTCGCGCTTGGCCACGCTGAGGGCCTTGTTTTCGACCTTCGTGTTGAAGCCGATGATGACGGCGTCTGACCCGGAGGCGAGGAGCACATCGGACTCGGTGATCGGGCCCACATCGGAGTGGAGGATCTTCTGGTTGATCTTGTCGCTGGTGATCTCGCCCAAGCACTTGACGATGGCTTCCACAGAGCCCTGCACATCGGTCTTGAGGACGATCTTGAGGGTTTTCTTGTTGCCTTCGTCGATGCTGTTGAAGAGGGACTCCAGGGTGGAGCGACGGGTGACCGTCAGCTTCTTCTGGCGCAGTTCTTCCAGACGCTCGATGCTGAGCTTCTTCACGGAACGTTCGCTGTCCATCACCACGACTTCATCACCCACGTGAGGCATGTCGCTGAAGCCGACGAGTTCGACCGGCATGCCGGGACGGACTTCCTTGATCGGCTGGCCGCGGTCATTGATGAGAGCGCGGGACTTGCCCCAATGCGGGCCGCAGATGAAAGGCTGGCCCACTTTGAGGGTGCCCTGGCGGACGATGACGGTGGCCACCGGGCCTTTGCCCTCGACCATGGAAGATTCGATGACAGTCGCGCGGGCTGGAGCCTTCGGATCAGCCTTGAGTTCCAGAACTTCAGCCTGGAGGGCCATGGTCTCAAGCAGGCTGTCAATGCCCAGGCCGGACTTGGCGGACACTTCCATGACTTCGGTGTCGCCACCCCAGTCAACAGGTGCGAGACCAATCTCCTGAAGCTGGCCCTTCACACGCATGACGTCTGCCGCAGGCAGGTCACACTTGTTGATGGCGACCATGATGGTCACATCGGCCGCTTTGGCGTGATTAAGAGCTTCGCGGGTCTGCGGCATGATGCCGTCATCCGCTGCAATGATGAGCACCACGATGTCGGTGACGTGTGCGCCACGGGCACGCATGCCGGAGAACGCGGCGTGACCGGGAGTATCGATGAAAGTGATCGGCTTGCCATCGTGGAAGACGCTGTAGGCGCCGATATGCTGGGTGATGCCGCCAGCCTCACCATGGGTGACCTGGGTCTTGCGGATGGCATCGAGAAGGGAGGTCTTGCCATGGTCAACGTGACCCATGAAAGTGATGATCGGAGCGCGAAGCTCCAGCTTCTCCTCTTCGACTTCCTCGACGATCTGGGCGGTCGGCTCAACGATGACTTCTTCCACTTTGTGGACACCGGCACCTTTTTCGCGCTTCTCGCGCTCAAGGCGGAAGCCATGCTTCTCACAAACTTTTTCGGCGACTTCGATGTCAATGGCCTTGTCCGCATTCGCGACGAAGACCTTCAGGGCAATGAGATCCGCGATGATCTTGAACGGGCGGAGGCTCATGCGCTCGGCCAGTTCCTTGACGATGATCGGCGGCTTCAGATGGATGATCTTTTCACCCGCCTCATTGATTTCAAATTCTGGAATCACCGGTTCTTCCACCTTGGGCGCGACCACAGTCGGCAGGGAGGGTGGTGGTGGCATGGCCTGCACCGGGCCGGGCTCGCGGATCATGGAGATCGGCGGCAGGGAGGTGGGCTGTTCTGGCGGACGACGGCGAACCTTGGGCTTTTCGTCCTCTTCGAAAAGGTTCAGGGCCTCGCGCTTATGGTCATCCAGCGTCTTCTTCGGAGCCTCCGCAATTTTGGAGACTGGCCTTGCAGGTGCCGGGGCCGGTTTGGCCCCCAGGGCTGGCAGAGGGGTGGCCTCACGCCGGGGGCCACGGCTCTTTGGTTTCTCGTCCTCCTCAATCAATGAGAGCACTTTTTTGGCCGCCACTTTCTTGGGGGGCGTGCTCTCAGCCGTTGCTTTCTCCTCAGCAGTGCTGTCGGGAGTGGCTTTGGCAGGTTTGGATGAAGAGGATCGGCTTGGCATGAGAAACGTTGGTCTTTCGAACGGCGGGGCGGGCTGTCGGGGTGAGAATTAAGGAATTGAAGAAAGCGCGGCTCATAAGCTACGCTCCCGGAGTGTAAGATGCAACGAGGGCATGCACCTGTTGGGCGAGCTGCTGGTCACCACCGAGGGCATCGGCAATGTCCTCGACATCCACTTGCAAGAGGGTCTCGAGCGCACCCAGACCACCATTGGCCAGTTTACGCGCAGTTTCAAGATTGATGCCGAGCGCGCGCTCCAGTTCATGGGCGGCGGTATCCATCTGGCCTTCGAAGACTTCAGCCGCATGCTCGTCGCGCTCGATGCTCAGCTCCATGCCGACGAGTCGGGAGGTGAGACGGGCGTTCTGGCCGCGACGGCCGATGGCTTTGGACAGGTCTTCTTCGCTGACAGTCAGGCGGGCAGCCTTTTTGTCTGGGGAAACCTGGATGGAAAGAACCTTGATGGGCTTCAGCGCCTCGCGGACGAACTCGGCCGGGTCGGCCTTCCAGCGGATGATGTCCACCTTCTCATTGTTCAGTTCACGGACGATGTTTTTCACGCGGGCACCACGCAGGCCCACACAAGCACCCACGGGGTCCACCTTGTCATCACCGCTGTGTACGGCGACCTTGGTGCGGTAGCCGGCCTCACGGGCGATGCTGGCGATTTCCACGGTGCGGTCACCGATCTCGCTGACTTCGAATTCGAAGAGGCGGCGCACAAAGTTCACATGGGCGCGGCTGAGCACGATCTCAGGGCCGCGGGCACCTTCACGTTCGACCGCCTTCACGTAGAAACGCATGCGGTCGCCGGGGGTGTAGTCTTCGGTGGAGACTCGCTCCTTCGAAGGCATGGAGCCTTCAAACTTGCCGAGGTCCACGATCACGTCGGACTTGTCAAAACGGCGGATGGTGCCGTTGACGACGTCGCCCGTACGGTCCTTGAATTCGTCGTAAAGATTCTCCTTTTCCGCCATGCGGAGACGCTGGAGCATGGTCTGCTTCGCCGTCTGTGCAGCGATGCGCCCCATGTTCTTCGGGGTGACTTCCAGATCGATTTCATCACCGAGCTGGGCATCCTTTTTGATCATCCGGGCCTTGGCCAGCGGAAGCTCTTCCCAGGGATTGGAAACGGTTTCGACGGCCAGCAGCTTGGCCCACGCCTTGATCGTCCCTTTCTCAGGGTCGATGTCGATGCGCAGCTCACGTGCCGGACCGATGCTCTTCTTCGAGGCAGCGAGAAGAGCCTGGGAGAGAGCTTCGACCATCTTCTGACGGTCAATCCCCTTCTCTTTCTCGTAGTAATCGAATAGTGCTTTAAGTTCGCTGATCATAAAAATGGTGACCTATCCAGACAAAAAAGAGCGGGGAAGACCCCACTCTTGCCAAAAAACAGTGCCTTGTCCCGGAAAGGAAGCGAGATTGTAATTCAGACAGGCATTTCGGCAAGCCGAAAATCCGAGAGACTTGTCCTCGGGGAAATGAGGAGGGGGCATGGGCAGAATTTGGAGCTTCCCCGAGCAAGGGGATGGAGGCCGACTGCCGCACGGGAAAGTTCATTCGCCGATGTTTTCGCAAAAAGCGCGGCTTCTGGCCGCATATTTCCTCCAGCCATCATTTGGCACCTCTCTGGGCTGTGGTAAACTCGGCGGCTTATGGCCCTCCTCCGAGTCGAAAACCTGCAAGTTCATTTCCCGATCCGCTCGGGCTGGCTGGGCAAGCGTGACGTCGTCAAAGCCGTGGATGGAGTGAGCTTTGAGGTCCATGAGGGCAAGACCCTGGGCCTCGTGGGTGAGAGCGGCAGTGGCAAGTCCACCGTTTCTCGCGCACTGCTGAAGCTGATCCAGCCCACAGGTGGCAGCGCCTATTATAAAGACCGCGAGATCTTTGGCATGCAGGAGTCGGACTTCCGCCCGCTGCGCAAGGAGATCCAGATGATTTTCCAGGATCCCATCGGCTCCCTCAACCCGCGCATGACCATTGAGTCCATCCTCGCGGAGCCACTGACCATCCATTTTAAGGACATGACGGCCAAACAGCGCCGGGATGTCTCCGCCGCGCTGCTGCACCGGGTGGGCCTTCCCGAGGATTCCCTGCAAAGATACCCCCATGAATTCAGCGGTGGCCAGCGGCAGCGCATCGGCATCGCCCGGGCGCTGGCCCTCGGGCCCAAGCTGATCGTG
>DMMK01000557.1 GCA_003453085.1 Verrucomicrobiales bacterium | reverse complement strand
GATCCGTAGTCAGATGCTCTAATCCGTTGAGCTAGGGGTGCATTGGCTTTAACGCCCCGCAGTGTTGGCTGCGGATGGGGAGATTATATGAAGCTCGGGCTTTGTCAAACAGTGTGAATAAAAAAGTTCGAAAAAGTTTACCAAGCTTGTCGAATCAGCCTCCCGCAATGGCTAGCGGCTCACTCCCCTCGCCTTCTCGATGAGCTGGAGGAACTCGCCACGGTAGCCCAAAGCATCGGTCCCTTTGCCATCCAGGGCAAGCTGGCGAACCTGATCCCAGGTGAGCTGGCCGGCATAGGAAGACTGGCGCAGCAGCAGTCCAAACCCGGCTACGGCCGTGGTGAACTTGAACTCGCCACTGGCAGCTTCCATCGCCCGAGAATCATCCTTCACTGGCACCTCGATGAGGCTGCTGGTGCTGCCTTCGGGTTCCTTGTAGCGCAGCTTCACCGTCAGAGCTTCGCCTGTCGCCCCCTCGGCTGCGGCGATGGGTTCTGCCGCAGGTGCGGCGGCGGCAGCAGGCGGCTGTTGATACTTCAGCGCATCCACCCGAGGAAGGGGTTCCACCCCTGGAGGCAGGTTCGCGGGCACCAGTTCATACAGCGCGGTGACACTGTGCCCAGCGCCGATCTCCCCGGCATCCTTGGTGTCGTCATTGAAGTCTTCCTTGGCTAACAAACGATTCTCATAACCGATGAGACGGTAGCTGCGGATGACCGCCGGATTGAACTCCACCTGGATCTTCACATCCTTGGCGATGGTGACCAGCGTGCCGTTCATCTGCTCCACCAGCACCTTGCGGGCCTCGCCCAGACTGTCGATATAGGCGTAGTTGCCATTGCCCTTGTCAGCCAGGGTTTCCATGGTGCGATCCTTCAGGTTGCCGGAGCCATAGCCCAGCACGCTGAGGAAGACACCGCTGCGAGCTTTCTCCGTGATGAAGGTTTCCAGCTCCGTTGGGCTGCTGATGCCTACGTTGAAGTCGCCATCGGTGCACAGCACCACCCGGTTCACGCCGCCTTTGATGAAGCCTGCCACGGCCTGCTCATAGGCCAGTCGGATGCCCGCGCTGCCATGGGTGCCACCGCCAGCCTGGAGCCGGTCAATCGCAGATACAATCTCGCCCTTGCTCTGCCCTGTGGTGGAAGACAAGACCACCTGAGATCCATTGGCATAAGTCACCATGGAGACGCGGTCATTTTCACCCAGTTGCCCGGCCAGCATGCGCAAGCTCTGCTGCACCAGCGGCAGTTTATTCGGTCCAGCCATAGAGCCGGACACATCCACCAAGAAGACCAAATTGCTGGGCTGGCGATCCAGGCCAATCTGCTTGCCCTTGATGGCAATGCGAGCCAGCCGATGCTGCGGCTGCCACGGGCACGCGGCCATCTCCACCTTCACGGCAAAGGGTTCCTTCTTCCCTGCCGCCGGACCAGCCTCATCCGTGGGGAAGTAATTGATCAGCTCCTCAATGCGGACCGCATCGCGTGGGGGGGCACTGTTCTGATTGAGAAAGCGCCGCACATTCGCATACGAAGCCGTATCCACATCAACGGACAAGGTGGAAAGCGGCTCGCTCATCACACTCTTGAGCGCATTTTCGATGATCTGCGTGTAGGACTCTTGGCTGAGACGGGTTTGAGTTTCGCCGTCCAAAACGTCGGCTTCTCCAGCCATCTTAGATCCTGCGACGAATGTCACCGAACTTGGAGAGGACACCACAACGCCCCCTGTGTAGGTGGTGCTGCCTTGAAGAGTCAGGGTCCCTGCACCCGTTATCGTCAGATTGCCGCTGTCCCCCGTCATGTTCCCAGTGACCACGGGAGCCGCAGGTTTAGGTGCTGCAGCAGCGGCTGGGGTGGCTGCGGCCTGCCCAGGCGCCACACTGGCAGTTGTCGGTGCGGTGGATTCCCAGGCCTCATTCACTTGGTTCAGCATGCGGGCACGCTGCTGATCACGCTCAGCAGTGGCTACAGATTCCCTTCTCGTCGCCGCCTTGGCTCCTTCCTGCGTTGCCTCCTTCTTCGCCTTGGTTTCAGGCATACCATTAGATGGCAGCGCCCCACCGGCAGCGTCCAAGGGGCTTTGATCTTGCTTCATCAAGGGAGCCGCGTTCGCCTGAAGCTTCGGCATCGGTGCCGCCGGGGCCGCAGCCACCACCTGGGCTGGTTCCTCGGGCACAGGACTCGCCTTTGTGATGGGGGTTTGATCATCGCCTAGGTTCCCACGAATGGTCGGCGTGATCTCGGCCATCTGGCCTTCGCTCTCCATCTGCTTGCGGATGAGCAGGGTCGTGCCCATCACCACGGCGGCAGCGGCAGCCAGATTCATGAAGACGTGGCGTCTCCAAAATGTCGGCTGTTTCGGTGATGCGGACTGGGTCGTTTCAGTGGGCAACGTAGAGGCAGGAGTATCGGCACGGCTCAGCCGCTCGCGTTGTTCGGGGGTGAAGGCGAGGGAGTCGTCGCCGAGTTCAGCCGTGAGGAAGTCGCAGAATCCCTTGGTCTGGCTGGCCTGCGTGCTGGCCTCGGCATCTTCCTGGATCAGGACTTCGATCTGGGCGCGCTCTTCGGCGCTGAGTTCGTTCAGGGCCCAGGCGGTGATTTGTTCCGGTTTCATGGGAAAAGTGAATTGAAAAGTTTAAACAAAGGTTTTGTTAGGCCAGGGCGGATTTCGGTTTGCCCGGTGTGGCGTCTTCCTGGGCCTGCCATTTCAGGCGCAGGGCTAGCACGCCGTGATGAATGAGGTAGCCGACATTGCCGATGCTGGTTTGCATAGCATCGCTGATCTGTTTGTAGTCGAGACCCGCGATGAATTTGAGGCGGATGGCCTCGCGCTGGCGCAGGGGGAGTTCTTCGATGAAGCCGCGCAGTGCGGCAGCGGTCTCCCGGCTTTCCATTTCTGCTCCGGGCTGGGGGACCTCGGAGGCTTCCAGGTCTAAAGTTTGCGTTTCCATGACGATGAGGCGTTGGTGTTTGCGCTGGTGGTCCAGGGCGCGGTTTTTGCAGACGGTGAAGAGCCAGGGTGCCAGCCGGTCCGGATCCAGCGTGGCGAGGTTTTGGCTCAGTTTGATAAACACGTCCTGCACGACATCGCGTGCCTCTTCAGCGTCGTTGGTAAAGCTGTGGGCATACCGCAGCAGCGGCCTCTCATAGCGGCTCAACGTATCCAGAAACAGGCGGTGGGTGTCGTTCATGGGGTCGTGTTCGCCAGGCATCACGGCAGTGTGCGAGGTTTCTTGGGGCAGGGTGAATCTTTTTTCGGCGATTCTCCTCAGACGCCTGGGCATGCCTGAGAGTTCAGCTTTCTGAAAACGAGGAAGTAATACCGAATCTCCCTTTCCCAGGGGGCGCTTTCTCGCTAAAAAAGAGGTCGCATGACTCACGCTGAAGCCTCCGCCTGAGCCGAATCCCTCCGCACCGATCTCCACCGCCACAACCACCTCTACTACGTCGAGGCCCGGCAGGAGATCACCGACCAGGAATTCGATGCGCTCCTGCGCGAACTTCAGGCCATCGAGACCCAGTATCCCGACCTGTTGACGGCGGACTCCCCCACCCAGCGTGTCGGCGGTGCCCCCATCGAAGGCTTCACCCAGATCCGGCACACCATCCCAATGATGAGCCTGGACAACACCTACTCCGAAGCCGAGCTGACCGCCTTCTTTGCCCGCCTGCAAAAGGGCCTGGGTCGCGAAAAGATCGCCTGTGTCATCGAGCCGAAGGTGGACGGCGTGGCCATCAGCATCCGATATGAAAACGGCGTGCTGAAACATGGCATTACCCGTGGCGATGGCCAGACTGGGGACGATGTGACCACCAACCTGAAGACCATCAAAGCCCTGCCCCTGCGCCTGCCGAAAGATGGGCCGCAGACCTTCGAGGTGCGCGGTGAGGTCTTCATGACCAAGGCAAACTTCGCCAAGCTCAATGAAGAGCGTGAAGGTGCGGGCGAACCCCGCTTTGCCAACCCCCGCAACTCCACGGCCGGCACCCTCAAACTGCTGGACCCAAAAATCGTCGCTAAGCGCCCGCTCGATATCGTTTTCTACGGCCTCGCCGATTCCTGGGGCATGCCGATCGAGGCGCAGACAGAGGTTTATGAACTGCTAAAAAACGCCGGGCTGCGCAAGGCCGATAAAGTCTGGGAAAAGGACAGCGCCGAGGGCCTGCTGGAGGCGATCCATGAACTGGATGCTATGCGCAAGTCCCTGCCCTATGAAACCGATGGCGCCGTGATCAAGGTCAACGCTTTTGCGGATCAGCGTGAACTCGGCTTCACCAGCAAAGCCCCGCGCTGGGCCATTGCCTACAAATATCAGCCAGAGCAGGCAGAAACAAAGCTGCTGGCTGTGGACATCCAGGTGGGCCGCACCGGGGCCCTCACGCCCGTGGCACGCCTCACCCCCGTCTTCCTCAGCGGCTCCACCGTCAGCAATGCCACCCTGCATAACTTCGAGGAGATCGAACGCAAAGACATCCGGGTGGGCGACACCGTGGTCATCGAAAAAGCGGGCGAGATCATCCCTGCCGTGGTCATCGTGAAGAAGGATCTGCGCACCGGCAACGAGACTCCCATCCCTGTCCCCACCCACTGCCCCATCTGTGGCACTGGAGTGCACAAGGATGAAGAACAGGTCGTCATCCGTTGCCCCAATCCCAAATGCCCGGAGGTGGTGAAACGTCGTTTGGAACATTTTGTTAGCCGGGGAGCTATGGACATCAGCGGCATGGGTGAATCCGTCGTCGCCCAGTTGGTGGATACGCCCTTGAACGGCGTGCCCACTGTGTCAGACGCCGCCGATCTTTATGACCTGAACGAGCTGAAACTCGCCCGCCTGGAGCGCATGGGACCCAAGAGCATTGATACACTGCTCAAGGCACTTGCAGCCAGGAAACAGCCGGGCG
>DMMK01000349.1 GCA_003453085.1 Verrucomicrobiales bacterium | reverse complement strand
CCCCGCCCCCGACGCCAGCGTGTGCAAGGTTAAGCAGTCCGAAGTGCTCAGCAAAATTGGTTATTCCCTCATCGTCACCGCGATCACCGAAGACCCCGAATTCACCGATCAGCTCCTCGAGTGCCCCACCATTGACCGCCTGAACCTCGGCCCCATCAGCACCATGAAAATCAGTTGGGACCAGCCCCATGAAGGAAACATGTTCGAGTTCCTCTACAAGCGCCGCTCCATTGACCGGGCTTGAACTGGCACGGCGATTGCGCCCGTGTTTCACTTCCTCCCAGCCTGTCGGTTTGCTCAGAGTACTTTCATCATGCCTTTTTCCCCCTTCGACTACCAGCCGCGCACTCGCCTCATCTTTGGAAACGGAACCCTCTCCCAGGTCGGTGAACTGACGCGGGAACTGGGCGGCAAGCGGGCGCTGATCGTCAGTGACCCAGGCATCGTGAAGGCAGGTTACGTGACACGGGCCGCCTCCTACCTCCTGGCGGCGGGCGTGCTGACACGGGTCTTCGGAGACGTACGCGAAAACCCCAGCACGGAGGATGTGGACCGCTGTGTGGATGCCGCCCGGGAATTCCGCGCCGACTTCATCATCGGCCTCGGCGGCGGCAGCAGCATGGACACCGCCAAGGGCTGCAACTTTATCTACACCAATGGCGGCCAGATGCAGGACTACTGGGGCACGGGCAAGGCCACCAAGCCCATGCTGCCCATGATCGCCATCCCCACCACGGCAGGCACCGGCAGCGAGTGCCAGAGCTACGCCCTGATCTCCGATGCGGTGACACATGTGAAGATGGCCTGTGGCGATGTGAAGGCCGCCGCCAAGGTGGCCATCCTCGATCCCGAGCTCACCGTCTCGCAACCTCACCGCGTCACCGTTTGCACCGGCGTAGATGCCCTCTCCCATTCCCTGGAAGCCGCCGTCACCAACAAGGGCAACGCCTACTCGACCGTGTTTGCCCGTGAGTCCTTCCGCCTCTGCCACGAAGGATTCACCCGCATCCTGGCCGAGCCCAAGGACCTGGAAGCCCGTGGCCAGATGCTGCTGGGCGCGGCCTACGCAGGCATCGCCATCGAGAACTCCATGCTCGGTGCCGCCCACTCCTGCGCCAACCCCCTCACCGCCAAGTTCCACGTTGTCCATGGCGAAGCGGCAGGCGTGATGCTGCCACACGTGATCCGCTTCAATGCCGCCCTGCCCGAATGCGCTGCCGTGTATGCCAGCTACTATGCTGGCGACCTCGCCACCCGCATTCAGGAACTCCTGGCCCTGGCCCAGATGCCCGTCAAAATCTCCCACCACGGCGTGACCGAGGCCGACCTGCCCGGCCTCGCCGAAATGGCGCTGAAACAATGGACCGCCCAGTTCAACCCAAGGCCCCTGACACTCGATGACTTCGTCAACCTCTACCGCGCCGCCCTTTAATTTCCTCTCAAAATGCCCCCCTCACTTGACATGCGTCAGCATCCAGGAGGCCAGGGTGGCATAGACCTGGAATTCAGTGATGAGCGCATTGTGATGATCCGCCGAAGGGATCTCGATCCATTGTTTCTCGATCCCATCCGGCAGCGCGGCGTAGAGCTTGAGACCAGATTCCATTGGCACCACCTTGTCATCGGTGCCATGGAAGATGAGCGTGGGGATCTTCAACCGGGCGGCGTATTCATGCGGCTGAATGGCCCCCAAAGGCAGGCCAGTCTTCCACTCATAAACCCAACCCGCCCCGGCGGCCCAAGGACGGCCCAACCACGAACCCGCAAGGCGGGAGGCCTGGAGCTCCATCGCAGGCTGAAACGCATGAAAGCTGGAGATGATGGCGAGGGCCTTCCAGGGAGCCTCCGGCTGACCAGCGGAGTGCATGGCGACAGAGCCGCCCATGGACATGCCCAGCAGCCCCGCCGGCTGCGGAGCAAAGGCATACTTCTCCGAAGCCTCCTTCAGCACTTGGGCAGGCAGCCCTGCCTCGCGAACGCCATAGTAGATGAGCGATGAAGGATGGTCTCCATGCGAGGGCATGTCTGGCAGCAGACAGCGGAAGCCCACAGCACAGAGGCGCTCCGCAATCGGCAGGTAGTCTTCCTTTCGCCCCTTGCGGCCATGGGTCAGCACCAGCGTCCCATGCACCTGGCCTACAGGTGACAGGGGCAGCTTGCGGGCGGCAAACTGTTCGCGGGTGGTTTGCCCCCGTTTGCCAAGTTTCCCCCCGGGCTCCGGCAGGCACATCAGGCAGGGAGTGCCATCGGCCAGCGCGAACTTTTCAATCTGCATGCCATGAGCCGCCGGATAGGCCAGAAACTCGACATGGTAATCATGCAAAGGCCGACGTGAGGGACTGGCCAGCTCATTCCCCGCCCACCCGATCAGGGCAGCGCTGGCCACGACAAGGAGAAGAAGGAAGAGACAGAACAAGCGGCGAAAGAGGCGGAACACAGGCAGGATTCTGCAACAGCCATCCAGGTCCCGCAAGACAGGGTGACGGATGTTTGAGACGCGGCCCAAACCTCTCAAATCACCTCTTTCTTGCCTTCACAATCCGCATGCATTCCTCGCCAAATGAGCTTATAATTAGGCCAACGGAATGGGTGAAATGGAGGGGAAAAGCCTGCTTTGGGTACGTTGGCTGTCGCACCTGCCCCATATCTCCAGTTGAGACGGGAGCGTTTCTTGCTATCGAAACGCTTCAAACGTGGATTCTCAGAACCCCGCTTGCCAAAATCCCGAAGCTTAAGCATACTTAATTAAATCAAAACATGGACGACCTTACCATTGTAGAAGTCATCGCACGTGAAGTCCTGGACTCACGTGGCAATCCAACCGTTGAAGTGGACGTCCTTCTGGACGGCGGTGCCATCGGACGCGCGGCGGTGCCAAGCGGTGCCAGCACTGGCGAACACGAAGCCCTGGAACTGCGTGATGGCGACAAGAAGCGCTACCTCGGCAAAGGCGTGCTCAAGGCTGTGGATGCCGTGAACAACGAGATCGCCGACGCGATCATCGGCAGCAACGCCGCAGACCAGGTCTCCATTGACAAGGCCATGCTGGAAGTGGACGGCACGCCGACCAAGTCCAAGCTGGGTGCCAACGCCATCCTCGGCGCTTCCCTGGCTGTCGCCAAGGCTGCTGCTGCCGCCATGGGCCAGCCCCTCTACAAGTACATCGGCGGTCCAAACGCCAAGGTGCTGCCCGTGCCGATGATGAACATCATCAACGGTGGTGCTCACTCTGACGCCCCGATTGACTTCCAGGAATTCATGATCATGCCGAAAGGCGCACCAACGTTCTCCGAAGCTCTCCGCTACGGTGCAGAAGTGTTCCACGCGCTGAAGAAGATCCTTCACGACCTGGGCCTGAACACCGCTGTGGGTGACGAAGGCGGTTTTGCCCCGACCCTGAAGAGCGCCCACCACGCCCTCGAAGTCATCGCCCAGGCGATCGACAAGGCCGGCTACAAAATGGGTGAAGACATCTTCATCGCCCTGGACGTCGCCTCCTCCGAATTCTACGACAAGGCCAAGAACAAGTACGTCTTCAAGAAGAGCGACAAGTCTGAGCGCACCGCTGCTGAGCTGGTGGCCTACTACGCCGAGCTGAAGAAGGACTTCCCGATCATCTCCATCGAAGACGGCTGCGCTGAAAACGATTGGGACGGATGGGCCATCCTCTCCAAAGAACTGGGCGGCAGCACGCAGCTCGTCGGTGACGACCTCTTCGTCACGAACACCAAGTTCCTCCAGAAGGGCATTGATCAGGGCATCGCCAACTCCATCCTCGTGAAGGTGAACCAGATCGGTTCCCTGACCGAGACTCTGGACGCTGTGGACCTGGCCCACCGCCACGGCTACACCGCCGTGATGAGCCACCGCTCCGGTGAGACGGAAGACTACACCATCGCCGACCTCGCCGTCGCCACGAACTGCGGCCAGATCAAGACCGGTTCCCTTTCCCGCAGCGACCGTATCGCCAAGTACAACCAGCTTCTCCGCATCGAGCAGGAACTGGGTGAAAACGCGATCTTCGGTGGCCGCATGAAGGTCTAACCAACAACGTCGCACGACGGCACCGCCATGGAATACCGCGAATTTCAAATCGAACACGAGAGACCGCAGCAGATGGAACGCTGGCTGCGGGCCCTGGTGCGCCTTGGGAAATTCTGCCTCCTGCTCCTGGCGGTGCCTGTCGTCATCGCGATCTATAAAAAACCGCTGGCGGAGCAGAACGCCATGCGTGCCAAGCTGGCCGTGATGGAGAGCCAGCGTGACACTTTGAAAAACGAGCGCGACAAGCTGTTGCGCCAGGTGGACTGGATCAAGACCGATCCCAACTACCTCGAGATCCGTGCCCGTGATCATGAAAACATGCACAAAAAGGGCGAATACGTGATCCGCTTTGTGGAGTAGCCCACCGCAGGGCTGAAGCCACAGCATATACGCGAACACGCAGTCACAAGGACCTTGTCCTGCTGGCGCGCGCATTCATTCCTGACCGCCACACCGAGCAACCCGCTGCGGGTTACTTTTTGCCTACCATGGATTACCGCTGTCATTTGGCCCAAGCCCGGACAATCTCAGACCACTCCTCTTCCGCAAACTTTTGCAGTGCGGGCGGCATTGACGAATCGGTTTGCAAGGGTTCCACGTTCAAACCTTCCTCCAGCGGTTTTGTGACCTTGGACGTGCTCTTGTAAACTTTATCGCTATAAATCATAACCCACACCAGTTCATCAGGATCCAACCCATCGACCTGAAGTAAGTAGCAGACGATAAAGACATCGCTCCCTTGAAAAAACCTCACCTTGGAGAAGACGGGCAAGAGTTTAATTGTTTGAAGTACATGGGCGGATTGATCCTTGTATATCGGACTGCCTTTTTTGTCTTTTTTGCGATGGTGATCCACGATTTCCATCCCGGCGAACCAAACTGGCCAACCGATTTCACGGAGACCGAGATTGAATCTGTTTTACCGGAAAGCAGGACGCCCTCTCCTGCTGACTTCTTCTCCTCATCCGCGTGAGATATCGTGCCCGTGGCAAAGTAACAGGCGACAGCCAATCTGAGCATTTTGCCGAGTTTCATTTGTTTCAGGTATTTCAGCGGCTTGGACCCAAGGGCTAAGCCCGCTGTTGGCAATGTTTGACGTTAATTTTTTGAGACTGACTTTGGCGAATGCAGTCTTCCGTGCTGCGACAGCCCCTCACCCCTGGCCCTCTCCCCGCAGGCGGGGCGAGGGAGGACGTCTTTTGGACTTCTAAGATCGAGAGGTTGCAGAGCGTGGCCCTGATCCCCAGGAGATGAAACCTTCTTCAGACATCATGTTGGGAGCGGACCCACTCCAGGCCATCTCATCAAGGGTTTTTGAGGGTGAGTTCTTTGAGCCAGATGTCGTGGGCACCGGACCAGAGGGACTGGAAGCCGGCGTATTCTGAGGCGGGGTGGTTTCCGGGGTTGGTGGTGAACTCAAACTGGAGGCCGGAATCGGTCTTCATTTCCCAGCGGCCAAAGGCTGATTCGTTTTGGCGTTTCATTGCGACCAAGGAATCGGGCATGACTGAAAGCGACTTGTCCCAGGTGACGGAGCTGCGGAAAGTGAAGGGCATGTTCCAGCGGAAGGGAGTCTGGCGATCCTTGATGAAGGGCACTCGCAGGTAATCGGTCTCCCGGGCATTGGGCAGGCGGAGCTTGGTGGCATCGCCGCGTTTTTCGACTGCGTTTGGCAAACTATAGGTTAGGCGAAGGACGGCGGGCTGGGAGAGATCGGTGAGGTTGTCAAAAACGAAGTCCTCGAGCCGGTAGCTGCCCATGTCATCGAGCAGATCCTGGGCATGCTGAAAGCGTGCCTTGGGCTCCTGGCGGGCAAAGGCGCTCCTCATGCCGCTGGCGTAGTAGCCGTGCAGGGTCAGCTCCTCTTCCACTCGGATGCTGTCGGGCGGCAGCAGGGTGAGCTTGCGGCGGGATGAAACATCGCCGCTGCTTTTGAGCGGGCCGGGGACTTTTTTAATGATGGGGCCTTCCGGATCCAGGACAAAGGCCGGGAATCCCCACAGGCCATAGGGGCTGTGGTCTGCCACCGAGAGATAGGACGCGGTGGTATCCATGAACTGGGTGTCCTTGAGCGCAGGAACATGGACAATGACGTGGTTGAAGGCATCCAGCGTGGGTTGGTTCAGTTCCAGCTCCCACTGGGTATTGATGAGGGCCAGATGGGAGGTGATGCCACAGGCCCTGAGCATGTGATGGAGGAGGAGGGCCTGATCTTTGCAGTCGCCATAGCGTTGCTGAAGGGTGAGGCCGGGGGCATTGGGGGTTTGCCCGCGCACTCCGAATTCGATGGCCTTGTAACGAACAGACTTTTGCACAAAGGATGCCAGAGCCCGTGCTTTTTCCTTGGTGCTCACGAGCCCTGCAGTCAGTTCCTTGGCTTCCTTCTCGATGGCGGGATCGGGCTTCAGACGATCCGCAATGTTTTTCAGGTATTGCTGGCCCACCTCGGCCCAGGTTTCTTTTTTGCCTGAGAGGACAATCACGGGGGCCCAGGTTTCGATGGGCTGCTGGTAGGATTCCGAA
>DMMK01000481.1 GCA_003453085.1 Verrucomicrobiales bacterium | reverse complement strand
GCCAACCTGTTCAAGCAGGTCGGCATCTACAGCAGCGTGGGCCAGCGCTATGCGCCCGAGGACATCGGCTCGGTGCTGAGCTACCGCGAGGCGCTCGATGGGCAGATCCTCGAAGAAGGCATCAGCGAAGCAGGTGCGATTGCCAGCTGGACGGCGGCGGCCACCAGCTACAGCGTGCACGGCCTGGCCATGCTGCCGTTCTACATCTACTACTCCATGTTCGGCTTCCAGCGCGTGGGCGACGCCATCTGGGCTGCTGCCGACCAGCGTGCGCGCGGTTTTTTGCTGGGCGCCACCTCGGGCCGCACCACGCTGGTCGGCGAGGGCCTGCAGCACCAGGACGGCACCAGCCACCTCGTGCGCTGCCACTTCTGCTATTTCAAAGTCTACACCGACAAGAATGCGCAGGAGGTGAAGGCCTACATCGACGCCGGCATGCGCGAGATGGAGCGTTTCACCAGCCAGCCCTATTTGAAGGGACGCAAGGCGCACTTCGTGTACTTCGGCGGTGGCACCCCCAGCTACCTCAGCATCCCGCAGCTCACGGATCTGACCAACCGCATGAAGGACCTCGTCAGTTGGGATGGCGCAGCCGAAGTCGCTTTTGAAGCCGAGCCCGGCACCCTCAACGAAAAGAAGCTCACCGGCATCCGTGAAGTCGGCGTCACCCGCCTCAGCCTCGGCGTGGAAAATTTCGACGATCACATCCTGGAAACCAACGGTCGCGCCCACCGCAGCGGCGAGATCGAGAAGGCCTACCGCTTTGCCCGCACGCTCGGCTTCGAGCACATCAACATCGACCTCATCGCAGGCATGATGAACGAGACCTGGGAGAACTGGAAGGACACCGTGGCCAAAGGCATCGCCCTCGGGCCGGATGCCGTCACCATCTACCAGATGGAGGTGCCCTACAACACCACCATGTACAAGCAGATGAAGGAGGAGGGCAAGGTGACCGCCCCCGTGGCCGACTGGCAGACCAAGCGCGACTGGGTGAGCTACGCCTTTGATGAATTCGTCAAAAATGGTTATACCGTCACCAGCGCCTACACCGTGGTGAAGGACCCGCAGCGCATCAAGTTCGTCTATCGCGATGCCCTCTGGGAAGGCGCGGACCTCCTGAGCTGCGGCGTGGCCTCCTTTGGTCACCTGGGCGGCGTGCATTACCAGAACCAGGCCGAAGTGGGCCCCTACATGCAGGCCGTGGATGCCGGTCAGCTGCCCATCTTCCGCGCCTATGAGACCACCCATGAGGAGCGCTTCGTGCGCGAGTTCATTCTGAAGTTGAAGTTAGGCCACAGCGAATTCGCCTATTACCAAAACAAGTTCGGCCAGGACCCTCTGGCCTTCTTTGCCCCCCAGCTCAACTACCTGCAAAACGAGGGTTTTGCCAAACTCACCGACAAGGACATCACGCTGACTCGCGACGGCCTGCTGCAAGTGGACCGTCTGTTGCACGAATTCTTCCTGCCCCAGCACCGCCAGTATGCCCGCTACACTTGATGCCGCCCCGCGCACCGATGCCGTCCGTGAGGATGATCTGGCCCCGCTGGTGTTCTTCTATGGCATCGGCAGCGCCCGTCCGCGTGTGACCTTTGTACAACCCGACGAACTGCCGGAGCATGAGCGCTGGCTGCTGGTCCATGACATCGACATGACCCCGCGCCTGCGCGACGGCCACGGCTGCGACATTGACCTCGACGTTCATGCCAAGGCCCGCATCGGCAACTACCTCGTACGCGCCAGCGTGCTGAACCGCCGCAGCGATGGCAAGCCCGTGGAGTTTGGTGCCATCGGCATCCATCTGGACCTGCTGCCCGAAGAGGCCCAGGCCCTCGTCATCGAAGGCCGTGTTCCCTTCGGTGCCATCCTGGAACGTTACCAAGTCCCCCACAGCAGCCACCCGCGCGGCTTCTTCCGCATCGCCGTGGATGCCCGCCTCGCCGAACTCCTGGGCGCCACCAGCGGCCAGATCCTCTTTGGCCGCTGCAACGAACTCCGCCACGGCAGCGGCCGCGTGCTGGCAGATGTGGTTGAGGTCCTACCCCGGGGGATGTGAGGGGGCCCCATTCGTCCCAACTTCTAACGACAGCAGTTGCATCCCCAGCCTGTAGCCTCAATGTCAGGAGTGTCCTTTGGAGAACCTTTTTTTGACCGACTCATCCTGCATCTCGACGGTACCCATGCAGGGCCGATGAACATGGCGGTGGACCAGGCGTGGCTGGAGCACAGCACGATTCCGGTGCTGCGCATTTACACCTGGGACCAGCCGACGGTGACCCTGGGCTATGCGCAGAGTTTGCCCAAGCTGCAGGATGCCCTGCCCGGCTGGCCCGTGGTGCGCCGCTGGACGGGCGGCGGCGTGGTGCTGCATCAGGAAGACTACACCTACTCCGTCATCGTGCCGCCGGCGGATCCTTGGTCGGAAACGACGGCCCTGGAAAGCTACCGGCGCATCCATGGCTCCCTGGCAGAGGCCTTGAGTCACAATGGTCATCCGGGTTGCCGGCTGGCCTTGCAGGAGGATGTCATCAAGGCCCCCTTCTGCTTTGTGGCTCCGGCGGTGCATGATGTCATCCGGGGACCGGTGAAGGTGGCGGGCGCAGGGCAACGGCGGGGCAAGCTGGGGCTGCTGCATCAGGGCAGTGTGCAGCAGGTGATCCTGAAGCCTGAGTTCTGGACTCAATGGGCCACCCGCCTAGCCAAGGAAGTGCTGACCGTGGAAACCGCCCCCGAGCCCGTCCTGGCTCGTGCGGCCGAACTGGAACAAAAGCGCTACACCCTGCCTGAATGGCTGGCCGAGCGCGATGACCAACTGCCCAGAGTCTGACCCTTCATGGAAACCCGGCTTCTCTTTCTCTACGGCACGCTGAAGCGCGGCGGGTCTAACCATGTTTACATGCACGGGCAGAGGTTTGTGG
>DMMK01000247.1 GCA_003453085.1 Verrucomicrobiales bacterium | reverse complement strand
ATCGGACTGAATCCGAAGGTCCTGGAACTGACGAATGACCAGAACAAGCTGAAGGATGCGAGCCGTCTCAAAGCCCTGGTCGGCAATGCCGAGGTGTATGTGGGGAATCTCACCGAGCAGGCCGCCATTGCACTCTCAGAGATTGATGCCAAGGCCTCCACCACCCGCGCCAGCGTTTATCAATCCCAGGCGGTCGCTGTGACGGACATCGTGGCCTTTTTGGAAGACCCTAACCCAGGTGTGGACGCTGCCAAGTTGGCCAAGATCCAGGCTTCCTTGGAGACCTTCAAGGAAAAGAAAGGGATCGCTGACAATGTCTCCCAACAGGTGGAGGCCATCCGCTATGACATGTATTCCCAGGCCATCTCTGCCGCGACTGCTCCAGAGCTCGCGGCACGTGGGTATTCTCCCGTGGAGATCAAGACCTTCAGTGAGGCAACGACTCGCCAACTGATGGGCATTATGGCGGACCTCAAGACCGATCAGGGCATGGCTAACGACCTTGCTGCCAAGATGGCACGCAACCTTCAGACCAACACCACCCAGATGTCGGTTTTGGACATCAATGCCAGCAAGATCCACAACGCGATGTCTCAGGCGTTTAACAACAGCCTTCTGGCAGAATTGGATGGCGAGCAACGCTTCAAGCCTGCCCTCGAAGGCAGCGCCTATGGTCGTTTCAGCGCCAGTGAGGCCAACAAAAACATCGAGGCAGCGGCCCTTCAAAACAATGTCGTCTTGGCTCCCGCCGTGATGGTGCACCAGCAGTTTCAGGACGCCAGCATCCCGCATGTGGGGACGGACATGATTAAAAGTGCCGTTCCCGCAGGTATCCAACTCGTCCAGGCCAGTGACACATTCAAAGTGAGCACCAATCAGGTGCTCGATGAATCCGGTGCCACGGTCGCTTTTGGCAAGAACCAGATCGGCAGTCGGGTGGAACGTTTCAAGGCGGCAGGGCTCAATGAAAGTCAGGTCGATAAAGCCGCATTGCAGGACTCCCAGCTCATCGGCACTGTAGCCCCGCTGTACGGGACCAGCGACCAGGTGAACTTTGCCATGGGCAACGGATCCATGCAGAGTGATGCCCGTGCCAAGCTGAAAGCGCTGAATGGGGATGCCACCAGTCTGATCACCCGCTCCGTCGCCAGTTCCGCTGTGGACAAGGCCCTAGGCATGAACAGCCTCGCGACGGAAAAGTTTGGTTTGGATGAATCCGGCAAAGGTGTGGGCCTGAGTGTTGGGGTTGCCGGGGCGCCGATTCTCCAAGTCAGCGATGATCGCAATGTCCTGCCAGCTTACTTGGACATTGATTACAGCGATCCTGCCATCCAGAAAGGCCTGTCCGATCTCCAGGTCCAGGATTACATCACCGGCCAGATCGACCGCCACGCTGGCAACATCTTTGTGGATCCTGGCACCAAGGAGGTGCGGGGCATCGACAACGACCTCGCCTTTCCGGTCGTGGATCGTGAAACGATGATCCAAAAGGACTCTACCGTTCGGGGAAAAGCCGTGGCCGGCATGCCGGATCTCATTCATGTGGACACAGCGGACAAGATCGAGGCGCTGAGTCCGGCCGAGCTACGCAAAACTTTGGAAACCCTCCAGCCGCCTCGCGGTATTGCCCCGCTCGAGCCAGCGGCCATTGATGGTGCCGTCAAGCGCCTGGAAGACCTGCAAGAGCATGTCAAAGAACTGCGGTCCGGGGGAAAGCTCGTCACCCAGTTCAATGAGGACACCTTTCGCCAGGCCACCCAGATGCAGCAGGGGGTGGTGACGCCCACCTCCTATGTCGGCACGGCCATCATCGAAAGTGCCAATACGGAAAGGCTCAACCTCAGCAGCAATGCCAACAGCCATCGCACCCTGGTCAAGGCGGAGGATGTCCATAGCCCGCGACCGGATGATGCCTTTGCCGCCTACAAGGCCAAGGTGCAGAAAACTCGGGACAAATTCCTGGAAAACCCGAAGGACATTGAGGATCCCGCCGTCTCTGCCGCCGTCATCGAGGCTCAGGGAAAAGTCAGCGCTGCACAGAAGCAGCTCGCTGAAAACACCCAGGACCTCAAGGCCGTAGAAATGCGGCTGCAGAATGCCGTGGCCAGCCAGAATGTGGCCCTCATCGGCCCCTTAAAGGACGCTGTGCGAGGTTCCTCCGAGACACGCCAGGAAAACCTGCAAACCCTCAAAGCTGCACAGCAGGAGCTGGATACGGCTATCAATCAAGCCCTGGAGCCTCACAAGCCGGAGCTGGCGCAGAAGGCGATGGTGGAGACGCTGGAGAGCTACCGCAAGCAGGAGCCCCTCCTTCAGGAGCAGGTCACCCAAACCAGCGCCCGTGTGGAAGCCGCCCAAAAGGCCGAAAGCGCCGCCTGGGACAAGGTCCTGGAAGTCGGCGGTGATCACACCGAAGAAGTCACCACCGCCACCCAGGAACTACAGGCAGCGAAGGCCGCCCATCAGGCCGCTACGGAAGATCTCGCCCATGTCCAGAAGCAGCTTCCTTACCTGGAAGAACGTGTGGTCGCCAACCAGCTTTCCCTGGAAATGCAGCAGCACCTTCAGGCCCCCCGAGTCGCACAGCCGCCTTTGGATGTGGGACAGCCTCAGGTCCAGGTTGAAGA
>DMMK01000353.1 GCA_003453085.1 Verrucomicrobiales bacterium | reverse complement strand
AGCCGTTTCTTCAACCCATCATCTGCATCTGGAAGACCGGGGGCTCGGGGCAGGGTGCGTGGTGTTGTCAGGAGCCGCCGCCCCTGCGCATGCCTGCTAACCAAGGATGTGACCGAACGAATCTGGATGATTTCCGCCGAAGATGAAACGAAGATCCGGTTTCGGGGTCTTAATCTGCATCTCATGAACAACTGGCTGAAAAGCATCCTCATTCTCAGCATCCTGGCCTGCGTGCTCTCGTTTGGCACGCTGGGCTGGCTGGCGGTGAAGACCACGAACGTGGCGGATGGCTCTGCGGCTAGGCCCCTGCCTGCCTGGGAAACTACCTTGTCTGCGAAGAAGCCGGGGCAGATCAATTTGGAAGCCTCGCTGGATCAGGCGACCGCGCTGGCTTTGCGCACGGTGGACGAACTGGCTGCGCGGCTGCGGCAACTGAGCGCCACCCCCGGTGTCAAAGCCGGAGAGCTGGTGCTGACCTTCAAATCTGAGGAGGCGCTGAAGGCGTTTCGCGATCAGGCGGCCAGCCTGGGTTTCCAAGTCCTGCATGATGACCCGCGCCTGCTCACCTCGCGGGTGAAGTACAGCGATGCCGATGCCATGGCCCGTGCCCTGCGCCAGAATGCCGATGACCTGGACAATATCGGGCTGAACTACCTGGCCTGGGTGCCCGGCCTGCCTGATACGAGCCAGGTGGATGCAGCCAATGCGGGCGGTGCCGTCCCTTTTGGCAACAGCGGGCTGGATGCCATCGGGGCCACAGGTGACCGCAAAAACTGGGGCACCGGCACCAAGGTGGCCGTGCTGGATACGGGTGTGACGGATCATCCCTCCCTCCAGGACTCCCGTGTCACGCACATTGATCTGGTCAAAGATGGCCTGGCTCCCAACGGTCATGGCACGGCCATGGCCTCCCTGATTGCTGGGGATGCTTCCCAAGACGGTGGCGTGGCCCCGGCCTCTGAAATTCTCGACATCCGGGTGGCGGACACCCGTGGGGAAAGCAATACCGCGCTGGTGGCCGAGGGCATCATGCAGGCTGTGGATCAGGGGGCGAAGCTGATCAACATCAGCCTTGGCACCACGGGTGACTCGGATGTTCTGCGCCGGGCCGTGGAGTATGCCTTGGAGAAAGGCGTCATCGTGGTCGCTGCGGCGGGCAATGAGCAGCAGACCTCGCTGGCTTACCCTGCCGGTTATGAAGGGGTCATCAGTGTGGCCGCTGTGGATGCGAATGGCAACCAAGCCTACTTTTCCAATTCGGGTGAAAATCTCACCCTGGCGGCTCCAGGTGTGGGCATTGTCTCTGCCTACAGTGACAACCGCATGGTCGTCAGCAGCGGCACCTCCCAGGCCACCGCCATCACCAGCGGCGTCATCTCTACCCTGCTGGGCTGGGGTTATCCCGCGCGAGGGATGACGCAGACCCTGACCACGGGTGCGCAGTCCACAGGAGCCCCCAAAAACCAGGTGGGTGCGGGAATCGTACAGTTGGTTAGACCTTGAGGCCTCAGAGTCCGCGAGGGAGCTGGTTCAAGAGCAGGCGCAGTTGGTCCAGGTTCACCGGTTTGACCAAATGGGCAAAGAAGCCGGCCTGCTTGGTCTGGCGGAAGTCTTCCTCCATGCCGTAACCGCTGAGCGCGATGCCGGGGACGGGACGCTGGCGCTGGATCTCACGCATCAGATCCAGCCCGCTGCCATCCGGCAGGCCGAGGTCCGTAATCACCGCATCAAAGTTGGCCAGGGCAAAGGCAGCCAGCGCATCGCGCGAATTGGTCGCGGTGGTGACCTGGTGGCCGCGACGGGTGAGGAGGCGCGAAAGCACGGCCAGAGTGGCCTGGTGATCCTCCACGACGAGAAGTCGCAAGGTATGGTCGGGCTCACCCTGAAGGTTCTGTTTGACCGGGAGTGGCAAGGGTGGCTCCACCGACTTCAGCTCCACGGAGAAGGTGGCCCCATGGCCCTCGCCTTTGCTCTCGGCGTAGATCTCGCCGCCATGGGCGTACACGATGGCTTTGGAAATGGCCAGGCCAAGTCCCAGCCCGCCAAAGTGATGGGAGCCGGTGGCTTCAATCTGCTCAAAGGCCGTGAAGATCCGGGTGAGCGAGTCGCTGGCGATGCCAATGCCCGTATCGGCCACGGAGACGAAGATGGCCCCGCTTTCGTCCGAGCGGGTGCTGACCGTGATGGTGCCGCCTGTGGGGGTGAACTTGAGGGCGTTTTTGATGAGGTTCCAAAACACCTGCTGTAGGCGTGCCGGATCCGCCATGACATGGTGCTGCGCTGCCTCCAGCACGAAGCGGATGCGCACCTGCTTGCCGAGGCCATCGCTGCGGACGATTTCATCGGTGTGGTCCAGCAGCAGGTGGATGTCTGAGACCACGGGCGAGATTTGCAGCTTGCCGTGGCTGATGCGTGTGAGGTCTAGCAGATCGTCAATGAGGCGGGCCTCCAGTTCCACATTCCGGCGTATCATGCCCAGCTGGCTGCGGAGATCGGAGGAAAGGGTGGTATCGCTCTCCAATGCGGCGGCGATCATGAGTACGGGCGTCAAGGGCGTGCGCAATTCATGGCTGAGGGCCGCCAGGAAATCATCCTTGGCGCGGGAGGCGCGTTCGATTTCCGCCATGGCCCTGCGCAGGGATTTTTCGGCCTGGGTGCGGTTGGTGATGTCCTCGATGGCCAGCACGATGCGGTCGGGCGTGCCATCGGCGCTGTCGAGCTGGCGCGCATTCAGCAGCATGGTGCGGCGGCCCAGGGTTTCGAATTCGTGGGTGACCTCGTAACCATTGAAATAGACCTTCTGCGGGAGGATGTCTTCCAGCAGTTTGCGCAGGTCCGGAATATCCCATTGCCGGTTGCCCAGCTCATAGATCAGCCGACCTTCGCTCTCGGAGGGAAGTACATCGAAGGCCTGATAGAAAACATCGCTGGCGGAGTCCACCCGCAAGTCGGAGCGCAGGACCAGAAAGGGCACGGGCAAGGTGCGCAGGATGGCTTCGGCATAATCGCGCGCTGCGGCGATCTGCTGCTGATGGCGTTTGAGGTCGTTGATGTCATTGAGCACCAGCACCACGCCATCTATTTTGTTATCCAGCGTGAGGTAAGGCCGCACATGCAGGGAGTACCAGAGTCCCTCCTTGTCCTGCACCTCATGCTCCTGAGGGTCGAGGGTCTGCATGACATCCACCATCATGTCATAAAGACCGGGGATGAGAAGATTGTGCCGCACACCTCCAAAGCTGCGCCCGAGATCGGCGCTCATCAGGTTGAAGATCTTTTCGGCGAGAGGAGAAAAACGGCGGATGGCGAGGTCGCTGCCCAGCAGCAGGATGGCGGTGTGAATGCTCACCTGCAGGTTGTTCAGGTCCGCATTCAGGCGGCTCTGTTCCACATCCCGGGTGACCATTTCTTCATTGATCGTGGTCAGCTCCTCGTTGGTGGACTCCAGCTCTTCTTTGGAGGTTTCCAGTTCCTCGTTGATGCTTTGCAGCTCTTCATTGGCGCTCTGCAGCTCTTCGCTGGAGGCCTGGAGGTCATCATTGACCGATTCATTTTGCTCCTGGATGGAAAGCAGGTAGTCGCGAGTCTCCGCCAGTTCCTGTTCCAGGATGGCGATGCGGCTGGCCACCTCGCGTTTGCCTGCGGGGGCGGAAGGCAGGTTGAGTGTCCCGGGTGCCTGGAGCCGGTTTTCTGAATCTTCAAAAAGGACGAGCAGGCAGGGCTCCTTCAGATTCCGCAGCGGGATGACCCGGAGGGTGAGTACGCGCAGGAGACCATTTTTGCGCATCTGTACGTTTTCGCAGCAGACGGTTTTGTTTTCGCGCTTGGCCTTTTGAATGGCCGCGCGCAGGGGCAGCGTGAGGCCCTCGGGGGTCATCTTCAGCAGGTCAAAGCTGGCTTTGCCTGTTGGCGGTTCCAGAAATCCGCCTGTGGCTCCGCGAAATTGCAGGATCTGGCCATCGGCATTGATGAGCACGCCAGGTGGCGCAAAGAGGCTGACGGTGATGCGGTCTGCCTCGCGCTGCGCATTGAATTCCCCGCGCATGGCATGCGGGAGGTCATGTTCGTCTGCGATCGCCCGCATGCCGGGAAGGCGCTGGACGGAGCGGCCTTTGGGCGCTGGAGAGTGGAAGGCGGGGGTGGGTGCCACCTTGCGGGTGAAGATCTTCTGCTTTTTGTCAGCCGGGGTGAAAAGGTCCGTGAACTGGCCGATGGACTCGCTGGCACCCAGAAAAAGATAGCCGCCTGGCCTCAAGGCATAATGGAAGGCTGGGAAGATCTTTTTCTGCAGTTCGGGTTCGAAATAGATGAGCAAGTTCCGGCAGGTGATGAGGTCCATGCGTGAGAAGGGCGGGTCGCTCATCACATTCTGCCGGGCAAACACGACCTGTTCTCGCAGAGCCTTGTTCACGCGGTAGCCGCCTTCTTCCTCGGTGAAAAAGCGCTGGAGCCGCTCGGCAGTGATATCTTGGGCCAGAGATTTGGCGTAAAGACCGGCGCGCGCTTTGTCTAGCAGCGCCTCATTCAGGTCTGTGGCGAAAATCTGGAGCTTTTGCGGGTGGGGAGCTTCGGCGGCTGCCTCGGCAAAGGTCATGGCCAGCGAGTAGGCCTCCTGGCCGGTGGAGCAGCCCAGCACCCAAATGCGCAGCGGCCCATCGCGCCGGGCCTGGGCGAGGAGCTTGGGGAAAATCTTGTGCCGGAGAACTTCGAACGCTTCTGGATTGCGGAAGAAGCTGGTGACGCGGATGAGCACGTCCGAGAAAGGGGCACCCAACTCCGGGTCATTGCCTTTCAGAAAGGCGGCATTTTCGCCCAGCGTTTCGGGGGGGTTGAGCCCTAGCCGCCGCGTCACCCGCCGCTGGATGGTGCTGGATTTGTAG
>DMMK01000697.1 GCA_003453085.1 Verrucomicrobiales bacterium | reverse complement strand
CCAGTTAGGCGAGGCCTTCAGCTCACTGGCACGCCGCATCAAGATCGAACTCATGTTTGCCAGCAAGCTGCGCGGCGCACTCCTGGTTCCATCGTTGGTTATTCTTTTCCAGATCGGCCTCTTCATCTATTCTCAGGTCTATGTCGTAGCCCAGGTGGAGGACACGCTGAAAAGCGTGCGCCAGGAGCCGGACCCCATCTCCGTGGTCATCTTCTCCATCAGCCATGTGGTGCAGAAAACCTGGCCCTTTTTTGTCATCGCCCTCGCGGGTTTCATCACCGCCGTCTTCCGCTCAGCCGACTTTCGGCAGACCTTGCTGATCCAGGCCATGAAACGCTGGAAGCTGCTGACCAAGCTGGTCATGGGCCTGCGCCAGAGCGCCTACATCGGCACGCTGCAAATGCTTTACGCCAACGGCATCAACCTGGCGCGCGCCTCCGCCCTCAGCGCCCGTGTGGTTCAGGGCACGCCCATGTACCCAGACTTCATCAAGGCCTCCCAGGTCTATGAATCCTCCGGCGTTCCCTTTGCCGAAGCGCTGAAGCGCAACACCAACCTGGATCCGCAGGTCGTCCACATGATCGGCATTGGCGAACGCTCCGCCTCACTGCCCCAGCAGCTTGAGCTGCTACGGGACATTTATGAGGAGGATACCGCCGCCATCATGTCGGACTTTACCCAGGTCATCAATTTCCTCACCCTGGCCATGGCCGTCGTGCTCATCGGCTTCGTCTTCACCGGCTCCATGCTGCCCATCTTCCTGATGGGACCGCGCATGATGCAGTCCGGCAACATGTAATCTGCGCTTATGAAAACACTCCTTCTATCCTTCGTCTTTGCAGGCAGCTTGGTGGCGGCAGACCCAGCGCCCAAGCTGGTCCCCAGACCGATCCCCGGGCTCACCCTGCCGTCCCCGGAGGAGGCTCCCTTGATTCAGCCCCTGAAGACTCCTTCGGTCCAGCCTTCACCCGCGATCCTGACCGTCAATCCGGATCAGGCCCGCGTGCTCTACATCCACCGTCGCGCAACCCTACCGGCAGAATTCACCAAGGATCTGCCCGCTCCTTCGGCAGCTCCCGCCGCCTCGGCGGATGCGACTAACCTCCAAGTGCGGCAGGGTGCGATAAAGATCATCCCGAAGAGCCAGGTCGCCAATCTTCTGCAGCCCCAGGAATGACCTTATGAGACGCTGCCCACCACCCACCTCAGCCCGCCACCTGACGGGCGGCTTTACCCTGATTGAAATCAGTCTGGTCATTGGCCTTCTATTAGGATTGGCCACCTTTGCAGGCATGAACATCTCACACGTGCGCAACTGGCAGCGTGGCAAGGATGCCTCGGTTTCTTTGCAGGCCGTCTTCGCCGCCCAGCGTGCCTACATGGCAGATCACCCCGCCGCAGACATTTCCGATGTCACCGCTGCCGAACTGCAGGTGTACCTGCCTGAGGGCTGGTCTGCCATTCCCACAGTGCTCAGCCTGGACAATGACTCGCTGAACGTGGATCATTCCGTAATGCCACCGCAACTGCTGATGGGGACGGCTCCTTATGATCCTTCTGGGAGCGGAAATGATGGACTTTGGGACACGGGGCAGTGAAATTGCCGGGATCTTACACGCATGGCTCCCGCCCCTCTCCTGCAAATCCCAGACGGCACTCGCTTCGGCTATCAGACGGGCTTGCCATGGAACCGAAGACCGCTCTGCCTGGTCGAAACCACCCAGGAGGTCGCCATCGGCCCCGGGCTGCACCTTCTTGTCGCCCCCAACGGCACCGGCAAGACCACCCTCCTGCGCACGCTGGCAGGTCTCTCCCCCACGCTCGCAGGAAAGGTCAAAACCCAGGGCTGCCTGCACTACTTTGCCGATGAGCTTAAAGCGGATCCCGAAATCAAGGCCCGCACTTTTTTCCGTGCCTGGTTCCGGAAAGACGCGCTCCAACAGGCTGAGCATCTGGCCGAGACTCTACGCCTGAATCTCAATACACAGATCGGTAAGCTCTCCCGGGGCAACCGGCAAAAAGTCCTGCTCATCCTGGCTGAAATCAAGGCCGCACAGAGCCAGGGCAGCGTGCTGCTGATGGATGAACCCCTCACCGGCCTGGATGCTGAAACTCGTGCCCAGGTCACCCAACTGTGGGCAGATACGGGCCGCACCACCGTGCGCCTCATCATCATGCATGAGCTGGAGTGCGTGCGGCAGGCGGATTCACTGCTGACGATTGCCCAGGGCAAGCTGCGCCATGCCACCACCCGCACGGGCGACTCCTGGATGAATACCTACCAAACTTTGCAATCATGAAGGACCTCCGATCATGGCCCCTCTTCAGGCTCAGTCTCGCCGGTCTCATGGGGCGGGGCAGTTGCTGGCTGTTGCTGCCAGGCGCGCTGCTCTTTGTCTGGATCGCCCCTTTGCTGACCCCCTGGGAAGAAAATCCGCAGATCCTCCAACCCGCCCGCGCCCAGGCAGCCTGGGTCTATGCCTGGATCGCCCTTTTCACCTGGCTGCCCTTCCAGGCATCCGCCCTGGGTCATCGCCTACGCCGCGACGGGATGCTGGAGCATCTGCACGCCGGAGGTGTGGGCAAGATCAGCCAATGCCTGCAACTGAGCAGTGCCATCTGGATCTGGATGGCTGCCCTCGTGGTCACCGCTGCCCTCGTCTGCGTCACCCTCACCCTGCCCAAACGGCCCGAGGAAGCCCAGATGTGGATCACCTTGGTACTGCAGTACGGCCTGCTCTTTTCCCTGTGTGCCGCCCCACTGCTGCTGCTGGCCGTGGCCGTGGGCACCCGCACGGCAGAGGTCATCGCCTTTCTGCTGCCCACCGGCCTGCTGTTTTGCGGCCTCTTTGGGGCAGCTTGGCTGGCCCCCATTCTAGGGGGGGGAGAATCGCATGTTTTGAAATCCATTTGGCTGGCCCTGCCCCACTATCACCTGGCCGATCTCACCCCTCGTCTGGTGTTTAAGATGGGGCCTCTGCCAGCGGCCGACTTTGCCGCCGTCACCTTCACCCTGGCCCTCCAGGGCGCTGCCATTTCCATCTTTGGGTTATGCCTCTTCCGCACACGCTCCTGAGCCTCGCCGCAGCAGCGGGCCTGTGGTGGGCCGGCCATGCGGTGACCTGTACCCGCCCGGCACTGCAGCCGGAAGCAACACCCCGGGCCTTTGCACTGCCAGGCAGCGCATACGGCAGCCTCATGGCGCGGCTGATTCGTGACTCCCTATACAGCTATTGGCATGGCGGCGAAAGCGCCGCAGCGGCATCCACCCCACCCGCTGCCAAAGATGCAC
>DMMK01000142.1 GCA_003453085.1 Verrucomicrobiales bacterium | reverse complement strand
CTCCAGCACGCGACGCAGGCTGAAGCCGAGCCCCAAACCCCCGATGAGAACGCGGGGGGCCGTGAGCAGACCCAGGCGGCTGCAGGCCAGTTCGGCCAGGACTTTCTCGGACTCGGAGGCGTTGGTTCCCATCAAAGGCTGGCGGTTCACGCGAATGTAAAACTCCGTGTCGTGCGAATGCAGCGTCAGTTCGGCCCCCTCGGGCGTGCGGGCTTGGGCGAGGGTGAGGAAGGGTTTCATGAATGAGGCTGGGAAAAGGGTGCGCGACCTGCCGCCTCCAGGAGGTGCAAAGGAGCGCGCAGAGGTGCAGGTGCAAGGGCGAAGCAGGCGGATGTTTGCCCTACCGCCTTTGAATGGCTCTTGTCGGGGCCTTGCCTCTGGTGAAAGGGTGCAGGAATGAACGACTTTTTCAAGGACATGGGCCAGACGGTTTTGAAGCGGTGGAAGCAGGAGAATTTCTCGCTGGAGAAATTTCCTGGCATCGCGCAGGCGGTCCTGGACGAGCGTCCGCCCGCCCAACATGTGGACCTCCCGGCCTTGATGCGGGAGTTCCTGCTGGATGACGAGCAGCCTTTGCAAACCCAGTCCGGTTTTGGCCAGCCGGAGCTGGTGGCGTATGAGCATCCGCGCTTTTACATCCAACTGCTTTTCTGGATGGATGGGACGACGGATATTCATCAGCATGAGTTTTCCGGGGCCTTTCACGTGATGCATGGCTCCAGCATCCATGCGCATTATGAGTTTGAAAAAAGGCACGCCATCACCCCGCATCTTCAGATGGGCCAGGTGCGGATGAAAAACATCGAACTGCTGGAGACGGGGCGCACGGTGCCCATCATCTCCGGTCGCCAGTGCATCCATTCGCTCTTCCATCTGGATACTCCCTCCGTGACGGTGGTGGTGCGCACGCAGAATGATCCGGGCACGGGGCCCCAGTTTAACTACCTGCCTCCTCATGTCGCGCTGGATCCGATGTTCAGCGATGTCCTGACCATGCGCCGCAAGCAACTGCTGGATGTCTTGGAGCAGACGGAAGACCCTGAGTATGCGGACCTGGTGATCGAAATGATCTCGGACCTGGATTTCGAGCGTGGTTTTTACATCCTGCAACACTGCATGGGGGCCTTGGCGAATTTGGGCGAGTGGGGGACGGCGCTATCGGTTTTTGAAACCAAGCATGGGGAACTGGCCCAGGGCGTGGCCGCTACTCTGGAGGAGTGCGTGCATCGCGATGCCATCAAAGGCATGCGCAGCAGCATTGGCGAGCCGGAGCATCGCTTCTTCCTGGCACTGCTGATGAATGTCACCAACCGGGCGGATCTGCTGGCCCTGGTGGCCCAACGTTTCCCGAATGTGACGCCGACGGATACTGTGCTGCGCTGGGCGGATGAGCTGATGGATACTTCCGATGATGGCTGCGCCATTCTGGGTGCCCTGTTCCCAGAGTCCCTGGACATCGCCATCGAGGACCAGGGGGAGCTCTTCCTGGCCGCCTTGAATCATTTCATGTTAGGTCAAAAGAAGGCTCCGGCCTCGCTCAAGCCTTTGGCTGCGACCGGGCTTAAACAGGTGAAGGCTGCCCTGGCGGCCTCCAGCCTGCGCGTTTTGGTGGACTGATGGAACGCGCAGGCCGGGCTGTCGAAAGCTTACTTGACCGCTTCGGCATTCCAGACTTTCACGTCGTCGAAATAGCCGTCTTTGCCTGCGACACCGAGTTCGATCTTCGACTTGGTGGCGTGGGCGATGCCGGAGGATTTGAGGAAACCTGCGGGTTTGCCATCCAGAGTGACGCGCATTTCATCTCCCACGGTTTCAACAACCAGGCTGTACCACTTGCCCGTTTCCAGCTTGGCCGGGAAGGTGGCGGAACGTCCTGCCAGCAGTTTGGCCACTTCGGCTTTTTTGCTGGGGTCGTTGCGCATTTCACGGATGTCATTGCGCATGCCGCCGTCGCGCTCGTCAATGAGGGTGACGCCGTTCAACCGAACCTGCGCACGGCAGAGGTGGCCATAGTGAGCCGCGGTGTATTTGCGGTCGTCGAATTCGACATCAATCATCGTGGCCCCATCGAAACGGATTTTGGCCTCCACCACGCTGTCCTTGGTGGGGATTTCCAGGCCGTGAACGGCGGCATGGGCTCGGATCTCAGGTTTGCCATTGGCGGCCGGGATGGTCACATCGCGGGTCTGGGTGCCTTTGAGCGTGCCTTTCTCGACGACAAAGGTCGGCACCACTTTGTGCCAGACTTTGTCAGGGGTGGAGCCTTCGAAATCATCGCTGAAGAGCAACTCCTTCTTATTGGCAATGGACTTGGAAGGGATGTTTGGCAGGTCAGCAGCCAGAGCTGCGGAGGTGATGACCAGGAGAGGGGCGATGAGGAGGCGGGGATTCATGGTAGGGGTGGTAAGCAGGCAGGTCCATGTAGGACTGCAATGGATTAAACGTGAGCAATCTTGGAATCTGCCGCCTCTTTTGGAAGTGACGAGTGGGCCTGGTGAAGGCACTTTGTCTGAATGCTTCCTTTTCTGATTTCTACCGCCTTGTCTGAAGATGGGGGAAGGTCCTCATGGGCAAAAGGTGCTGTCGCGCTCTTTATCGCTCTGCTGCTGCTGTTCTGGGGATTTCGTGGCATCCGCCGCGGTGTGCTGCCGACGGCGCGCGGAACCTTTGAACGCAAAACACATTATTTCCGTTTTTGGCTGTTCACGACGATGTTTTTAGTAATGGGCCTTTTGGTGCTGGTGGCGTTTCTGGCTCATTTGTTTGAACCGTGAATCTTCAAGTGTGGTTGAACCGCTTCAGGGCGTCACCACATAGGCATAACGATAGAACTTGGAGTTGGTTAGGCTGACGCTGTGCTGGCAGAGGCCGTTGAGGTCGGCTGTCACGGTGGCCACGATGCTGTTCCAATTCACCAGATCCGTCGAAGACTGAAGCTGATAGGACAAACCTGGGACTGCCTGGCAGATGACGGTTGCCGTGCTGCTCCCCGTTTTTTGAATGGCGATCTCGGTGGGCGGGAAGAGGATGAGTGTGAGATTGCCTTCGTCATCAAAGGGATCTGACCAGCGGGCATCAGTGTAAACGGCGCTGCCTGTGAGCGTTTGAAGAAAGGCCACAAGGCTGTCTTTCTGAGGCTGGGTCAGGTTGAGGTTTTGAGTTTGATTGCCGGGGCGGCGGAGACGGTTGTCGAGGCCTGCATCGTCGGCTGGAATGGCATTGTAGTGATTCACCACCTGGGCCAGCGATGTCAGGCTGCCATCATGCATGAAGGCACCATTGGACTGGCCGCCGGGCCCTACAAGGTCTCGCAGGGAAGGGGAGCGGGTGTTCGTCAAATCGGTGCCACCGCCGATCTTGGTGATCACTCCGTTGTTTCCGCTGAGAGGGTCAATGTCAAACTCGCCGGGCCGATGACAACCTGCACATCCAGCACCTCCAGGAGGCGGGGCGAGGAAGAGCTGTTTGCCCGCGTTTTCCTGGGCGGTGTAGTTTGGGAAGGCGTTGTTAGCGTTGGCCACCTGCACACGACCAGCATCGAAACGAGAGTCAAAGGACTGGATGCTGCGGATGAACTGGGAGATGGCCAGTTGCACGCGAGTTTCGGTGATGGCGCTGTCTCCAAAGGTCATGGTGAAAAGCACACGATACTCTTCAATGGCGGCCAGCTTCACCAGCAGTTCGGAGAAAGCGGGATCTCCATTGGCCCCGCTGAATCCCATCTCAGCATGATCGCGGATCGGCTGGGTGGTCTGGTTTTCCAGCGAGGTGGCGCGCTCATCCCAAAAGAACCGCACCTCTTGGGCAAAGCGCGCATTGATGAGCCGCATGGAATGCCGTCCCGTCGTACCATTCACGCCTGTGCTGGCCGTAGCTGTGTCGCTGAAGGCGTGAGCCTGCTGGTGGCAGGAGGAACAGGAGATGCTGTCATTCCGCGACAGTCGCTTATCATAAAACAGCACGCGCCCCAGCGTGGCTCCTTTGTCCGTGATGGCATTGCCTTGCGGGGTGTTGTTGCGGGTGATGTAGGCTGGCACCGTCTGGTTGGCGTAATTGGCCAGACTCGTCAGGTCAATGACTCCGTCTCCGGCTTTGGCGATGGAGGCCAGGCTGGAAGCAAGCGTTGTCCAGAGGACAAAAAGGGGAGAAATTTTCATGAGACAGCCCCTCGTTTCTCATGAACGAGTCCGCCGGGCAATGCCCTTTACCTGGGCTTAACAATTCTCAAGACAGGGGCGAACGAATTGGTAAAATGAGGCCATGGATTCGCA
>DMMK01000579.1 GCA_003453085.1 Verrucomicrobiales bacterium | reverse complement strand
CCGCGCTCCACCAGACGGCGGGCGAGCAGGCAGTTGTTGGCAAAGGAGGCCTTGCCAGGCTGCGCCCCGTACATGTCCAGGGTGGCCTGATCCTCCTTAGAAATGTCCATCAGTTCCGGCACGCTGGCCTGCATCCGATACGCCATTTCATACTGGCTGATGCGGGTGCTGATTTCGGGATCCCCCACCAGACCGAGCTGCCGCTCATTGAGACTCCGCACGGCATCCAGCACCTGCCGCCGGTCTGCACGGCTGTGCCCTTCCGGATTGTTTAAATACAGCACGGGCTCTCCCGTGCTGCGGAACTGCACCCCCTGGTGTACACTGGGCAGAAAGCCCGTGCCCCACAGCGCGGTCCCCGCTCCTCCTGGCGGACCTGAAAGCAACACCACGTAAGAAGGCAGATCCCGGTTGCCACTGCCCAGGCCGTACGTCACCCAGGCCCCCATGCTGGGCCGCCCACCCTGGCCAAATCCGCTGTGCAGAAACATCTGTGCCGGGGCGTGGTTGATCTCATGCGTGTGCATGCCTTTCAGCAGGCAAATCTCATCCGCCACGCCCGCCAGATGCGGCAGCAGTTCCGACATCTCCTGCCCGCTCTGGCCATGTTTTTTGAAGGTGTAGGGCGAGCCCGCCAGCGTCATCTCCCCGCCGATGAAGGCAAAACGTTTTCCCTTCAGCAGTTCGTCCGGGCATTTCTGGCCATCATGTTTCTGCAACACTGGCTTGTAGTCGAACAGGTCCAACTGCGACGGGGCACCGATCATGTGCAGGTAGATGACCTGCTTCGCCTTCGGGGCAAAGTGCGGGCCGACTGGGGCGATCGCTCCACCTGCGGCAGCAGGCAGGTCCCGCGCCAGCAGCGAACTCAACGCCACGGCCCCCAGGCCCATTCCCGACTGGGAAAAGAACTGGCGGCGGGAGACATGGAGAAAGTCTGGTGACATCTTCCCCTATAACGTCCTCCTTTTTGCCGATTATCAGGGGAAAGCCACGGTCACCATGTCTGATCCTGCCCTCACTTTTTAACCGGGACCGCCATCGCAATGCCCAGTTCCACCGTTGGTTCGCGGTCATCCTCCATCGGCAAAGAAGTCACCCGCCCGCCTTCAGCGATGAGGTTTACCCCCACAGAATAAAGCCTCCCGCTGGCTGCATCATACTCGAGAGACTCGCCAGAAAAAGGATCTACGGGCAACGACAGCAGGTAAGTGGGGGAGAGATCCGTCAATGCTCCGGGCAGTGTCTGCCGCTCGGCCAAATAACGTCTCAGGGCAAACAGGCAGCGCACCAGCCCATGCCGAGCCTGGGCCAGGCTGTGATCCTGCGGTAGGGTAAGGTGCGGCTCGATGTGGTTGCTGAAATAAGTCTCGCCATTCGAGTTTGGGTGGTAAAAGCGCGGCTTCGTGAGGCGGATGCGGCTGGAGGGGGAAGCTGCCACCGACAGCCGCGTGTAGGGTGGGCGCGAGATTTCATCCCGCAGATCCCGGAAAGCCGAGGCAAAGAGGCCCAGCGTCTCGTTCATCTTGAAAAACAAACGTCCAGGACGCTGATGCAGACGGCCGCCGGGCATGGTGTCCAGCAGCTCACCACTGGCAGGCCCCAGCAGCAATTTTTTCTCATGAAGGTAATAGGCGGCGCAGGCCTGACGCAGCAGGCCATCATCGGGCTGGCACTGGGTGAACTCCTTTTGAAAACGGCCCAGGGTGGGACCATCCAGGCGGGTGGCCTTCAGCAGCTCGGCCAAGGTTTGCGCAGCAGCCGTCTGCAACTCCAGCCCGCGCCGCATGTAGCCGGGCCAGGCCCAGACATCCTGTAGGCGGCGGGCCATTTCGGCCAGATCAATGGCGGCGACAAAAGCAGGCTCCTCATCCCCGCGCCGCGCCAGATAGGCGGCCTGGGCCTGCAAGAGACGGGCCGCATGAGGCCAGGCGGGATGGGTACTGGCATCTTCCCGATACCAGGCCGCGTGATGCGGGTGCCAGTCGTAGTCTTCCAGCAGATCGCGGAGGTTGTCGAAGGCGGTGCCGTTCACGCGGATGAAGGTGGCGAGCGAAGGCGTGTCCCAGGCCCAGGCTGGCTGGCTGCGCAGGGAGACATTTTCCACCGGGATGACCGAGTCTAAAAAAGCACGCAGTTTTAACGGAGCCTGGATGACAGGTGTCTGATCCACCGCTGTCTGGGTGCGCAGATCCTCATCCGATTCGCGAGGAGAATCATGCAGATAAATCCAGGCCAGGAGGGTGAAGCCCAGAGTGCCCAGGCTGAGGGAAATAAGCGTGCCCCAGGACTGGCGGTGCGCCCGGTTCCGCAGTTCCCGCTTCCGCTGAGGATCCGCGACCGGGGCCGTCTCACGCTCCGTCAATCGGGAGCGCGTCTCCGTGCGAGGTTCTGCCGGGGGAGGCAGTCCTTCCTTCAAGGGTGGAGGAGCCGGGGCCGGGACTGCCACTGGAGATGGCGGGCGCAGGCCGGGCGGGCGAAAGCGCACATCGTCAGCCTCCTTGGCTACCCTAATTTCCTTGACCTCCTGGTTCACGGCTTTGGCAGCCGGTGGGGGCGGCGGCTCCGGAGCTTCCTCAGGCTCAAACCTCAGCAGAGTCCCATGAGTAGCAATGGGCGGCATCCTATCGGCAGCCATAGCAGACTCGTCTGCCAGGATTGGCAGGCCCGCCTGCTGGAGCTCCGCTTCCAGCCTTTTTTCCTCGGCTGATTGAGGCTGCGGCGGCGTCCACTCGCCCTCAAAGCTCCAGGGAGAAGTCCAGTCGTCCTCCGGCAGACGCCACGACATGGCCCCCAGCACAGCGCGCGGTTTGGACAGGCTTGAGGGACGGCTCATGCGTGAAAGAGAATGACATCACCCCGCAGCGGGTGCCAGTTCCAGGCCAAAGAAATCCAAAAACACCTGTCGGTAAACGGCCCGCTTGAACTTGGGCACCCAGGACATCTGAAACTCATCAGGCCGGATCCAGCGCCAGTGGCTGAACTCCTGGTGCGTGGCCGCCAAGTTCACATCGCTGTCCTGGCCCAGGAAGAGACAGCGGAAATAGCTCTGATCCTGCCCACCGTAGATGCCATACTTCAGACGCCCTTTAGCAAAAGCATAACGGTAACCGTCGCGACGCTCCAGCAGTTGCACTTTGTCAGGCGTGACGCCGATCTCCTCCGCCATTTCCCGATACATGGCCGTGACGGCATCTTCGCCATCGTCAATGCCCCCCTGCGGGAACTGCCAGGCCCCAGGAATGTTGATCCGCTCGGCCACGAAGATTTCACCCCGTTCGTTGGTCAGGATGATGCCGACATTGGGACGGTAAAGAATGGGGGTGGCGATGGGCAGGGCGTGGCTTTCAGACATGAGGGGCGGCACAAAATACTTCTTAGCGGCACGCTGTCACCTGCGGGATCATCCGGCAGGCAGTTGATATTTCCAGAGACCGGCAAAACGTACACTTTCAGGATCGTCGGTGAGGGCCTCCATGGCCTGCCCAATGGTAAGCGACAGACCGGGAAGTTTCAGGCCAGGGCGTATCTCCGCCAGCGGTTGCAACACGAACCGACGCAGATGCAGACGCGGATGCGGCACCGTTAGCACAGGGTCGTCACTGGCGTAATCTCCCGTATACAGCAGATCCAGATCCAAGGTGCGCGGGGCATTGCGGGCACGTTCCGCAGGCCTGCCCATGAGAGCTTCCACCGCCACCAGATGCGCGTGCATTTCAGTCGGCGAGAGAGGTGCCTGAATCTCGATCACCGAGTTCAAAAACGCCTGCGTGCCAGGCGCACAGTCCACAGGCTCCGTTTCATAAAGCGAGGCACCCGCAACCAGACGCGCCTCCGGCATGCGCCGCAGGAGATGCTCCACCCCGCGTTCCAGATTGTCCCGGCGGTCTCCCAAATTGGAGCCCAGGGCAATGCCGAACGCGGTGAGGGGATTCATGGCAGGAGCACGAAGCCGTTTACTTCAGCCCCAGCACATCCTGCATATCATAGAGTCCTGCCGGCTTATCCGCCAGCCAGCGGGCCGCACGCACAGCGCCACCGGCAAAGGTGTCGCGGCTGCTGGCCTTGTGGGTTAGTTCCACCCGCTCGCCCACATTGGCGAAAACGACGGTGTGATCCCCGACGACATCACCACCGCGCAAGGCGTGCACACCGATCTCCTTGGGCGTACGGGCGCCCACATCGCCAAAGCGGCCATGGCGGCAGTCTGTGTCATAATCCAGACCGCGCACATCGGCCAGGATCTCCACCAGGGTACGCGCCGTGCCGCTGGGGGAATCCTTCTTCATGCGGTGGTGCATCTCCACCACTTCGAGATCAAAGTCCGGTCCGAGAAGCTCAGCCGCTTTGCGGGTGAGCCAGAAAAGCGTGTTCACGCCGACGCTGAAATTCGAGGCGAAGACCACGGGAATGGTCTTGGACGCTTCCTTGATCAAAGCCAGCTCTTCATCCGTGTGGCCCGTGGTGCCGATGACCAGGCCCTTGCCCAGACGCAGCGACTCCGCCAGCAGTTCCTGGGTGAAGTGATGCGAGGAAAAATCAATGGTGCAGGAGCACTTCGGCAGCGCCTCCGAAAGGGAGTCACCTACATCCATGGATGCCCCAACGGCCACGCCCTGGGCCTCCGCTGCACTGATGACTGCCTGGCCCATGCGGCCCTTGCAGCC
>DMMK01000344.1 GCA_003453085.1 Verrucomicrobiales bacterium | reverse complement strand
CGCTCGCGCCTCGAACCCCATTCTGGGTCCACACTTCATCGGGAGCCACCCCATGGCGGGTTCTGAAAAAACCGGCATCGAAGTGGCCCGGGCAGACCTTTTTCAAAACGCCACCTGCTTGCTGACTCCCGAAGGCCAAGAAAACGCCGGGCTTCTGCGGCTTCAAAATTTCTGGCAGGCCCTGGGCTGCCGGGTGTTGGAGATGTCCCCCGAGGAGCATGATGAAAAGGTGGCCCGTATTTCCCACCTGCCGCACATGATGGCCGCCGTGACTACCCTGGCAGCCTTGCGCACCGACCCCTCGGCTGTCGCGTGCGTGGCCAATGGCTTTCGCGACACCACCCGCGTGGCCGGTGGCGATCCTGGCCTGTGGACAGGCATCGCCCTGGAAAACCGCCCGGCGTTGGTGGCTCAATTGCGAGCTGCGGCTGACACTTTGACAGAGCTTCTTGGAATCCTCGACAAGCCGGACGAAGAAGAACTCCGCCGCTTCCTTGCTGAGGCCCAAAGCCTGCGCAGGACCGTCCCGGCGGCAGTCTCCTGATATGGCCACTCTGAAAGTCCGAAAGCTCAAATCCTTCCCCGCCGAAATCTCCGTTCCTGGCGACAAAAGCATCAGCCACCGCGCCGCCATGTTTGCGGGCATGGCCTCCGGCACCACCGTCATTGACGGCTTCCTGCCCAGCGAAGACTGCCTCTGCTCCGTCAAGGCCATGGAAGCCCTGGGTGCCAAAGTGGAGCCTTTGGAAGAGACCGACGGAATCGGCCTGACCAAACTGGCCATCACGGGCAACGGTCCCCAACTCAAGGCCCCTTCCGGCCCGGTGGATTGCGGCAATTCTGGCACTACTATCCGCCTGCTTTCCGGCATCCTGGCCGGCCAGGCATTCACCACCGAGATGTTCGGGGATGCTTCCCTTTCCAAACGCCCGATGAAACGTGTGGCGGATCCGCTGCGCCTCATGGGCGCTAAGGTGGAAGGCCAGGGCGAGAAAATTTGCGCCCCGTTGAAAGTCACCGGTGGCTCCCTTCAGGCCATCACTTACACCCTGCCCATGGCCAGTGCTCAGGTGAAATCCGCCATCCTGCTGGCAGGTCTGTATGCCCCCGGCAAGACCACTGTTGTCGAGCCAGTGGCCACCCGGAATCACACAGAGCGCATCATGTCTCACTTTGGCATCAAGTGGCTGCGTGAGGGCAATGCCATCTCGGTCTATGGCGGTCAATCCGCCCGTGCGACGGACATCGTCGTGCCAGGAGACATCTCCAGCGCTGCCTTCTGGATGGTGGCCGCTGCCGCCAGCCCCGGCCAGCAGATCACCCTGAAAAACGTCGGCCTCAATCCGACCCGCACAGGTGTGATCAATGTGCTGCTGCGCATGGGCGCTCACATTCACAATTCCGAGGAAACCACCGATGGTGAACCTCGCGGCAATGTCACCGTCAAAGGCGGCGACCTCAACGCCACGGTCATCGGCGGTGCCGAGATCCCCAACGTCATTGACGAACTACCCATCCTTGCCGTCGCTGCCGCACTGGCCCGTGGTAAAACCCGCATCCAGGATGCGCATGAACTGCGCGTGAAGGAGACGGACCGCATCGCCGCCGTGGCCGAAAACCTGCGTCGCATGGGCGTGACTGTCACCGAATTCGACGACGGCATGGAGATTGAAGGCGGCGCCCAGCTCCATGGGGCCACCATCAGCACTTACCATGACCACCGCATCGCCATGGCTTTTGCCATCGCAGGCCTGTTTGCCGAAGGCGAAACAGTCATCGAAGGCTCCGAGTGCATCGGCACTAGCTACCCTGGCTTTGAGCATGACCTAGCCCTTTTCTTGAAGAACGAAAATGGTGAGACCCCCATCCCCGTGATCTCACGCATCCCTCGTAAAGTAGGCTAAGCCCTCCAGACATCGCTCCCCCCATTCGACGGTTCTCTTCTCCCATGCCTTCCTCCACCGTGATCACCATTGACGGCCCTGCCGCCTCCGGCAAAAGCAGCGTCGCGCGTATCCTGGCCCAGCGGCTGGGCTACATCTACGTGAACACAGGAAATATGTACCGCGCCATGACCTGGGCGGTGCTGCAGACGGGCATTGATCCGAATGACCAAGACGCCGTGCGCACGGCTGCCGCAGGCATTGTCGTGGATTCTCCAGTCACGGAAGGGCAGACCCAAGTTTCCATCAGTGGTCGCCTCCTCTCCGCCGAAGACCTCAATAGCGACCCTGTGAACCGGGGTGTGTCCCTCGTCGCCCGGGTGCCTGAAGTGCGCGCACGACTCGTCGCCGATCAGCGTGCCCTGGCCGCCCTAGGCCCCTTGGTCATGGAAGGCCGCGACATCGGAAGCGTGGTGTTCCCGGAGAGTCCTCTGAAGTTTTACATTGATGCCAGCGAAGAAGTCCGTGCCGCACGTCGCCGTGCGCAGGGGCATACCGATCAGGTCGCGGAGCGGGATCGTCTAGACTCCACCCGCAAGACCTCCCCCCTCGTGATTCCAGAAGGAGCGGTGGTCATTGATAACAGCCACCTCACGCTGGAAGGTGCCGTGCAAGCGGTACTGGACTGCCTGCCCACCACTGCCCACACATGAACCTTTCCTACCGCATCGGGCACACGGTATTTCGGGCTGTCGCCCGGAGCTTTTACGACTTCCGTGTCATCGGTGAAGAAAACCTCAAGCTCGCAGGTCCCGCCCTCATCGTGGCCAATCACGTCAGCTTTCTGGATCCGCCGTTCATTGGTCAGGCCTTTGATGAGCCTCTGTATTTCTTTGCCCGCAAAAGCCTGTTCGACCACCCGATGGCAGGCAAGCTCCTGCGCAGTTGGCAGACCATTCCGGTGGATAAAGACAAGCCCGATGCCTCCAGCCTGAAGTCCACCATCCGTCTCCTGAAGAGCGGCAAAAAGGTCCTCATGTTTCCTGAAGGCACTCGCAGCCTCGACGGAAAGCCACAAAAAGCAGAAGCCGGCGTGGGACTCTTCATCGCGAAAAGCAGCGCCCCAGTCTTGCCAGTGCGCATCTATGGTAGCTACGAGGCCTACCCTCGTGGAGCCAAGTTTCTGCGCCCGGCCCAGATTCGCCTCGTCGTCGGCAAACCCTATCAGCCAGATCTCAAGGTGCACGGCCAGGAAGGCCGCGATCTTTATCAGGCCCTGGCCGATGAAGTGATGGAACGCATCAGCGAGCTGACCCTGTAAGCAGGCCCGTTGCCGGACAACGGACCTGCCTGACAGTCTGCGAAGGCGTTACGCGCCCTTCTTTTCCTTCGCCTGGTCTTCAGGCCGCTTCGCTTCTGGAAGCTGGAACTTGGTGATGCCTGGCATGGGCATGGACGTGGGCTTGAAGCTGTCCCCCCATTTGAGTGAATCCGGAGCCAGATCCTGCGTGCAATCCAGCATCTGCTGCCAGGTCAGGAGCTGACCCGTGTAAGCGGCCTCACGCCCCATGATGCCAACGAGGGTGGAGAGCATCATGCGATCCCCATCATTGATGACCTCGCCTTTGCGAATGGCATTGAAGAGAGCTTCATGCTCGAGGTCATACATGTTCTTGTCCTCACCTTTGAAGCGCCAGCGCTTCGGTCCATCGATGAAAGGAGCCGCGCCTTTGCCAATGATGAGAACTCCTTTTTCACCCCGGATGATGTCCTGGTTATGCCCTTGGCAGCCTTTGATCTGGCGATTAGCAAGATGGCAGTAGATGCCATTGCCCCACTCGTAGGCGGCATGGAAGTGGTCAAAGATGTTACCGTCTTCCGCCGGGATCTGACGTCCCCCGGTGGCGATGCAACTGAGCGGTGGCTTATCCCCCATGGCCCAGCAAAGTTTGTCCACGCTGTGAACAGCCTGTTCGACGATGCTGTCGCCGCTGAGCCAGGAGAAATTGTACCAGTTGCGCACCTGCCACTCCACATCGCTCATGCCGGCCGGGCGACCGCTGGCGGGTGGCATGGGCTTCACAGGGCCGGTGTGGTAGGTGGCCAAAATGCTGGTCACATCACCGATCTGTCCTTCATGCAGACGTGAGAAGGCCTCCTTGCGGGAAGTGCTGTAGCGCCAGCAGTAACCGGCCACGATGTTCACCTTTTTCTCCGCCGCTTTCTTCACTGCGGCCATGGCGAGGTGATAGCCGATGGTGTCCACCGCCATAGGTTTTTCGGCAAAGATGTGCTTCCCAGCATCCACCGCCGCCATGAGGTGTAGCGGGCGGAAGCCTGGAGGGCTGGCCAGCAGGACGACGTCCACACCGGAATCAATGAGCTTCTGGTAAGCATCCAGGCCGATGAACTTCTTGTCCGGCTTGACATCCACGCGATCGGGATACTTCTGGGCCAGAC
>DMMK01000045.1 GCA_003453085.1 Verrucomicrobiales bacterium | reverse complement strand
CCGCTGGCGCGGGCAGCTACTTCTGGGGCACCCCCTCAAGGGCGGAAAGCAGGGTGATCTCGACGAGGAGCTGCTTGATACTGCAACCGTGGGCGGCGAAGCTGCGCTGGAGGGTGTCCATGACTTCGGGGCCGTAGGCGGGGATCTGCTGCTTCACGGTATGGTGGAAGAGGTGGCGGATGAAGGCGCGGTGACCGGCGGGGTTGTCGGCGACGTAGTTGACGATGTCGCGCGGGCCAGTGAGGCGGATGTTCTGGCCCTCTTCGGTGGCGAGCTCGCTGGTGGCGTTGACAGGCTTGTTGTTATCCTGGGTGCGCCAGCGGCCAATGGCATCAAAGTTTTCCAGACTGAAGCCGAGGGGGTTGATGGTGGAGTGGCAGGACATGCAGGAGCTGTTGCGGGTGAGCTCGGTGATCTTTTCCCGCATGGTCAGGCTGGGGTTGAAGTGGCTTTCGTCAAAGGTGACGGCCATGGGCGGGGACTTCAGGGAGATGCCGACGATGTTGCGGGTGAGGAAGACGCCGCGATGGATGGGGGAGGTCTGCTTGCTGTAGGCCATGGAGGCGAGCAGATAAGGGTGGGTGACGACGCCGGCGCGCTGATTGGGATCAAAGGAGACGCGCTGAAACTCGCCGCCCTGGACGGTCTGGCCGTAGAACTTGGCGAGGCGGTCATTGAGCAGGAGGTAATCGGCACGCAGGAGCTCGCGGTAGTCGGACTTCTCGCTCCAGACGACGTCGTCGATGAAGCGCAGCAGGGATTCGCGCAAGTCTGCGAGGACTTCCTGGTTGAAGCCGGGGAAGGCCTTGGGGTCCTTGGAGGTGTTTTCGGCGTGTTCGAGGTCTAACCAATGATGGAAAAAGCCGTGCAGTTTGGCCTTGGTCCGGGTGTCGGAGATCATGCGCCAGGCCTGGGCCTGCACCTGCTCGCGGGTCTTCAGCTTGCCCTCGGCGGCGGCCTGGGTGAGCTTTTTGTCCGGGATGGAATCCCACAGGGCGAGGGCCAGGCGGGAGGCGACATCGAAGTCATCAGGCTGGTCTTTTTCCTGGAGGCCGGGGTAGAGGAAGCGGGGAGATTTCAGGGAGAGGAGGACGACGCGCTTCACAGCCACTTCGGGGCTTTTGGCGGTCTGGAAAAGGGACTCCACGTAGAGCTGCTTCTGCTCCTCGGAGAAGGTGCGGCGGAAGGCGGTCTCGGCAAAGGCGAGGGCGAACTTTTTCAGCTTTTCCGCGCGGTCTGGGGCATCGGCCTTGCTGCCGGAAAGGCGGTCCAGATGCTTTTCCACATGCTCAGCGGTGGCGATGGCGGCCTCGGTGGTGGCTTGGTCCCAGGCTTTGCTGATGCTGGAGCCGCGCTCATAACCCACGCTGCGGTCATCAGCGGGAAAGTTGGTGCTCACGATCATGAGCTGCTGGGGGCGGTCGGTACGCAGGGCGTGCTGTGGGATGATTTCCTCCACACCATGAGGTGGCTTCCACCACAGCTCCACGGAGGCGGACTCCTCCTTGAATTTGAAATGCTCGAGCACCAGGCGGTAGGTGCGACCACCGACGAGGTAGATGCTCTTGCGCTCTTCGCGGACGGTGGGGCCGTTGCTCACCCAGCCGTCAATGAGGGCCTCCTGGTCGTCGTTCACGAAGAGGCGGACACCGTTTTCGCTTTTGACGATGAATTCATACATGCCGGTCTCTTCGGCCACCACACCGCCATCCCAGCGGTTGTTGAATTCCTCGGGGATCATCTTGGTGTCATCGGGGCTAGTCTTGCCCCAGTGAAAGGCGATGCGGCCGTCCACGCGCTCGAAGCGGTGCTGCTTGCGGTTTTTGCGCTTTTCATCGGCCTTTTCGATTTCCTGCTGGCGGCGTTTTTGCTCGGCCTTGCGGAGGTCGTTGCGGGCATTGGCTATGAGTTTGCCATCGGCCTTGGCGGCGATGAGTTCGTCGAGTTTGATCTGTTCCGGCAGCTTTTCCTCGGGCTTCTTTTCCTCCGGGGGCGGGATCTCAAAGCCGCGATAAAAGCCCTTCAGGCCAGCCTCCGGATTCACCGGGCGGTCAAAGCCGGGGCCATTGCGGAAGCGGCCCACGAGATCCATCACGCTGGTGCGGTACTGGGCGATGGTGAGGCGGGTGAGATCCTGCGCAGGCGGCTGGGTGAGGGCCTGCGCCTCGGGGGAATAAAAGGCTTCGTAAATGTAGGCGGCCACCTGTTTGGCATCGTCGCCCACACAAGCGCCCACGTTTTCCTCCGGCATGGTGCGCTCGATCTTGCGGGCCAGCGCATCCAGGGTGCGGTCGCCGATGAGGGGCTCGTCATACTTGCCATCCACGCCCTGGCCTTTGTCGCCATGGCATTCCACGCAGAGCTTTTCATAGATCACCTTGCCGGGGTGGGGGCCATCGGCGGCATGCAGAAAGGCACCCAGGCCGAGGGTGAGCGCGGGGACCAGAAGGGCGGAAAAGGTATGTCGGGTGACCATGCGTGTGGCTGGATACGCCAGGGGAGATCGGGGGGAGCCCAAAACGTGCCAGTGAGAGCATTACCCGCCGGAGGGGCCGTGTCTTTCAGACGAGGGCAAGAGAGGCGGGAGACTCACAGCTTTCGCGCATAGACTTCCAGCGGGCCGGGGGCGGCCTGGTACGGACGGGTGATGGGGCCGCTGTGCTCCAGCGCCCAGCGTTCCGGCTGGCTGCGCAGGGCCTTGAGCAGGAGTTCCTCATGGGCGGGGGCCGTCTCGCCCTCTGCCGAGAGCTGCACAAAGACACGGCTGATGGCGGTTTTGTCCAGGTAGGCCAGGAGGGCCTCGGGCGTGTCAAAGGCGGCCTGGTAACCACGGCCCAGCCAATCGGCGGCGGCGAGTTCCTTGCTGGCGCGATGCACCTGCAGGGGCGAAGGCGCACGGACCGGCAGGGCAAAGGCGGCGGAGGCGATGAGGGCCCCTTCCCCGCGTGGATCCGCGCAGACCAGCCAGTGCGTGCGCTCCCCGGCGGCGGGTTTTTCCAGGGCCTGAACGACGGCACTGCGGTAACCACGGACGTTTTTCACCAGCAGATGCGGCACCTGGAAGATGACCAGGAGGACGAGGCTGAGGATGCCAAAGCGGCCCAGGGGCATGCGGGCGAGGGTGAGATCAAAAAACGATACAGCCAGCAGCGCGACCACGGGGACCACAGGCATGAAGTAGCGGCTGCTGTAGCCGGTGGGAATGAAGAGCATGATGAGGGCGGTGCCCACCAGCAGCCCCAGCAGCGCGGTGCGGCGGGGATCCGGGCGCAGCTTGAACTTCGTCAGCCCCAGCCACAGGGCCAGTCCGGCCACAGCGATCATGACGGTGACAAACCCGAACGCGGTGGAGAGGACGGAGCTATAATAGGTGACCGCGCCGAGGGCGAAATCCACCAGCCCGGCGGAGACCATGCCTTCCTTGGTGATCTTGGACGAATAAAGCATCCACGGCCCGGCCAGCAGGCCCACCGGCAGGCCCGCGACCCAAAAGGCGGGCTTTTTCAGCAGGTCCCAACGGCGCAGCGCCAGCACGGTGACGGCAGGCACCAGAGCCAGAGCGAGGCCGGAGCCCTTGGTGAGAATCGCAGCGGCGGCGGCAGCCCCGAAACCCAGGGCGAGGCGGTAGCCGGGCTTTTCCAAAAAGCGCACCCACAGCTCCACGGCCAGCAGGCAGAGGCAGGCGAGCATGAGGTCTGCCATCACCAGTTGAGCCAGTTTCAGCGTGACCGGGAAGGTGGCGCAAAGAAGGGCAGCCGCCAGGGCGGAGGAGTCCCGCAACATGCGGCGGCCCATGAGATAGACCTGAAGGGCGAGCAGACCGGTGAAGAGCGCCTGCAAAACGAGCAGGATCTGCGGCTGCGGCCAGGGCAGCAGAACGAGACCGGCCAGGGCGTAATATCCGGGCGGGTAATGGCCCAGCGCTACCTTTGGGAAATTCTCATAGTATTGCTGCGCAAAGGTGAGCGGCGACTGCCCCAGGCCCGTGGCCAGGTAGTCCCGCACCATCAGGCTGGTGACGGCGTGGGCGGGCTCGTCCGGATCGGCCCCGATGTCGGAGGTCCACACGCCCGTGAGGCTCTGGATGAGCAGGATGAACAGGGTGACGCCCAGGAAAAGCACGCCGGCACGGTATCGGGAAAAAACGGAGGCGGAGGACGGAGCGGGATCGGGCATGAGAGGGGCGGATGGTGAAGCACAACCGGGGCAAAGGCAAATTGCAGGGCCGGAGTCGAAGCGGATTTTATGGGAGCAAGCGGGCCAAAAGCAGGCAGCTGACCCGATTTGAAGCGCCTCCTTAAACTCAAGCAACCATTATAATCCATAATTTCTATAAATTAAGCTTGGCTTAGAGG
>DMMK01000345.1 GCA_003453085.1 Verrucomicrobiales bacterium | reverse complement strand
AGCCTTCCGCGCGTGGAATCTGCCCGTGGTCGTGGTGGGAGTCGTGGAAGCCGGGGCGCGGGGTGTGCAAGAAAGCCAGCCTCAAAAAACAGGCAGCATCGGAGTGCTGGCCACTGTGGGCACCTGCGCCAGCGGGGCCTATCCCCGAATCATTGGCCAGACGCTGGGCCTAGCCGGGCGTCCTGTCCCACAGATTACCCAGCAGGGCAGCGTGGCCCTGGCGGGAGTCATCGAAGGCGACCCTGCTTTTTCCCAAACTGTGGCAGACTGCACCCAGGACGAAGTCCGAGCCCTGCTGGAGTCTCATCGCCAGTCCCCTGCGGCCCAGCCTCTGAGCACGCTGGTGCTCGGCTGCACTCATTTCCCACTGGCGCAGCAGGAACTACGCACGGCCCTGGACGAGTTCCGCGAGGACGCCACCTATCGCGATCTCATCGCCGCCGAAGTCGTCTTTGTGAATCCTGCGGAATGGACAGCGCGCGAGCTTTTCCGCAGCCTCGCCTCCTCCCGTCTGCGCCGCCGCACCCCGCCGACGGAGCCCGATCTGTTCTTCCTCTCCATCCCCAATCCGTTGAGGTCCGACCTGAAACTCACGCCCGAGGGAGGCTTGGAGAAAGCCTTCAAATATGGACGCAACCCCGGTGAACTGGAACGTGAGGACACCGTCAATGCCCCGCTGCGCCGCCAAGACCTGCCTGCCGTGGGCAGTAAGCTGGTCGAGGGTCGACTGCCTGCCGTCTGGAAACGAATGGGCGCCCATTGAACTGCCCATTAACAAGCTTCGCCTGCACAAAAAAAGTCCGGTGAAGCAAGCTCCACCGGACTTTTGGATGAATGTTTAACCTAGATCTCAGTGCGACACTTCGGCAGGCGCATCCAGTTCCTTCGGTGGCCAGAAGGCGAATAGCAGCAGCAGCGCCGCCGCCAGGGACATGCCGGTAGGCCAGAGGAAAAGCTCGCGGTAATTGACCACCCCATCGACCGTCAGTTTACCCTGCAAGGGAATGAAGATCAGCTTGGCGGCGAAATCTCCCAATCCCAGCACCAGGAGATTGAAGAGTCCCTGGGCGCTGGAGCGCACGTCTTTCGGGAAAGCCGCATCAATAAAGATGTAGAGGGTGGCGAAGAAGAAGGCGTAGCACACGCCATGCAGCACCTGGACCAGGATGATCATCGTCTGGTTTTGTGGCATGAAGGCGAACACGGCAAAGCGTGCCGCGTGCCCCAGCACTCCCAGGATCATGGTCGTTTTCCAGCCCATGCGGGAGAGGAACCAGCCGAGCACCGCCATCGTCAGAATTTCGGCGATCTGGCCAATGCTCATCACCGGCATAATCCACTGCGCCTTGATGCCAACGGTTTCGCTGCCCAAGAAGCTACCCGCCATCAGGAAGTAACCATTGTGAATGGTGGCATCAATGAAGGTGACGATGAAAAGAACCAGCAGGAAGGGCTTCTTCAGGAACTTCGCTGCATGCAGCCAGGCGAAACCACTCTCACCAGCTTTTGCAGGCTTCGGTGGCGTGTGAGGCAGGCTGAGACTGAAAACCGCCAGCACCAAGGAGGAGATGCCCGAGACAAGGAAGATGTTCCGGCTGGCCGCCACAGCTTCAGCTCCGGCTTTGCCTTCCAGCACGAAGTAAAGCGGCCAGGCTGCGAGCATCCAACCGATGGTGCCGCCCATACGAACAAGGCCGAATTCTTTTTTGGCATCTTTCAGGTGCGCAAAGGCAATGGAATTGGAGACGGAAATGGTAGGTACATACAGGAGGGAATGCAGCAGCATCAGTCCAAAGAAGGTCGGGAAATCCTTCACCCAATACATGCCGAGGATGGCCAATCCCCCGACGAGGTGGCTGAAAGCCATGAACTTTTCAGCGGCAAAGTTACGGTCAGCGAACTGGTTGCTGAAAAAGATGCCCAAAATGGAAGCGATGACGAAGGCCGTCCCGACCAAGGTGATCTGAGTTTCTGTGAAATTCAGCCCGTCCTTGCCCATGTACCCCCAGATCAGCGGCAGCCAAGCCCCCCAGATGAAGAACTCCAGGACCATCATGACAAACAGCTTCTTAGCAGCGGGTGATTTCAAATCGGGATAGAAAGCGCGAGAATAGGGAGCGGAACAAACGCTGGCAAGGCGGGATTCCTGGCAAAGCACTTTGGTTTTCATTCCCGGCATCTTTGAACCACCTTGTCCAAGAGCACGCCGTCCTTGTCATTCCTGGCGAGCGCGCTAAGAATCGCTCCCCGCGTGGCGTGTTTACATCTGCCATGCTTTCCGCCCCCTTTCTCAACATGACCGCCGACACCCTCCCTATCGAACACACGGAAGAAACCAACGCCCGCATCCTGGCGGTGAGTGAAGACCGGGTGAAGGGCTTTCACCAGCACCCTTTCCAGTTCATCGCCGAAGAGAGCGGCCTGCCTTTTGAAACGGTGGTGGAGCGCATCCGCGCCATGGTCGCCGGGGGCGTGATCCGCCGGGTGCGCCAGACCCTGCTGGCCAACAAGCTGGCCGAAGGTGCCCTGGTGGCCTGGAAAGTGCCGAATGAGAAACTGGACGCCGCTTTTGAATTCATGTTCAAGGAGGATCCCTTCAGCGGGCACGTCGTCCTCCGTTCCACGGACCGCGAGGTCAGCGGCAGCGACTACAGGCTGTGGACCACCCTGAAAGTGCCCCAGGGCACCGACATGACGGAACACGCCGACGTGCTGAAGCGCCTGACCGGGGCCGAAGAATACCTCCTCATGCCTGCCCACGGCATCTTTGCCCTGGGCGTGGGCCACGTCCGCCGCAAGACCATGGAGCCAGGCGAAAAGGCCGATGAACCGGCCAAGATGATGACCACCAACATCGCTGACCTGGATGAGGAAGAGTGGAATGTCCTGCTGCACCTGAAGGGTGAGCTTTCTCTGGAAGAAATCGGTCCGGAGCCCTGGGCTGGCCGCGCCGCCGCTGCCGGCACCACGCTGGAGCGTTTCTGCGAGGTGGCCAAAAACCTGGACAAAAAAGGCGTCATCGGCCGCTTCTCCACCTTCCTTGAGCATGTGAAACCCAGCCAAACCGGCGTGCGGGTGACCCGCTTCAACGGCCTCTTCCACTGGAAAGTGCCTGTGGGCATGCAGGAGCGTGGCGGTGCCGAAGTCGGCCGTCATACCATCATGACCCACTGTTACTGGCGCGAAGGCGGCCCCCGCTTTGGCAATGTGAACATCATGGGCGTGGTGCATGGCACCGACAAAGACCTCATCATGAAACACAAGGCGGCTATTGATGACCACCTCGCCTCCATCGGCATTCCGGTGGAATACACCAATGTGTTCTGGGGTGGCCGCAGTGAGATCAAGCCCAGCGAGATCAGCCCCATCGTTTACCGCGAATGGCACCAAAAATGGGATGCCGTGGAAGGTCCCGTGATCTGATTTGGCTAAAACACCGCTTTGCGGTGGAAGAGGAAACTCTCCAGCAGCAGCACGCCTAGAAGGCTCCAGATCAGCAGTTGTGGCCAGTCGCTAAAACGGCTGGCCCCTGCAAGCTTGGGCAAGGTGGCTGAGGGCGGAACTTCGCCCTTGGAAGGCACATTCGTTTCCTGGATGGAGGCGAGGACGCTGGCACCCGACCGCCCTTCTGCCGTCTGCCACGCCCCCAGACGCCGGATGGAAAGAAGACCTGAAGAGGAGGAATCCGTAGCTTCCTGAAACTGCGTGCCATCCCACTCTGTCCACTGGATGAGGCCCGTCTCTTCCAGCAGGTCTCCAGGGCGCTGCACCTTCAGGCCAGAAGCCGCCTCATCCCCTTCCGCACACCAGTAGAGGGCATTGCCCAGCATCAGAGGGAAGGCGGGCAGGAGGGCCAGTTGTTCCGATTTGGCAGGAGAAAAGGCCGTCACCACCACCCGCTGACCATGGGCCTCACCCGCAGCCAGCACAGGCTCCGTGCCAGCCATCCACAGAGGCTCAAACGAGCTACCCAGATCTAAAACACCTGTCTGGGTGATGGCCAGCCGCGTGGGCGAAACACGGAACAGCACGGGATGATCCGGTGCCACACTGCGCACGCTGTCATGCGGCAGCCCCGCCCCAGGCAAAGGCTTCACCTGCACCGGTCCTGCAGACTTGGCTGGATTCAGCACAATCACGGGGCGGTCCGTCGGCCATTCAGGCGGCAGCCATTGCTCAAAGACATACACGTCCGGCTTGTCCTTCATGGGCCAGGCCGCCGGACTGCCCTTCAGCATCTCGATGCGCCCTGCCTCAATCATGGAAGTCATCGCCAGCTCTGTAAATGGATCCGCCTTATCCGCCACCCAGGCCACCACCAGGGGCCGCGCATTCGGCAGCGGCGCCGCCACCGCATCATCCCAGGCAAGGCAATCGTCCGCCGTCTTCAGCCGCATTTCTACCCGTTGGCCACGCACGCCTTCCAGAGGCAGAATGAGCGAGCTGGACTTGCCTGGCTCCAACTCCAGTTCACGCAGTTGGGCCAGTCTTCCCGCCAGCATGATTTCCAGCGTGGCCGTCACCTTGCCTGCGTTCGCGCTTGAAGCGGAGACTTTGACAAAACCTTCGTAACGGTCCCTGGCCAGCGGTGCCTGACGGATCTGAAAACCCGTGATGCCCACATTGGTCAGGCTGGGCAAAGCAACGTTGGTAAACTCATAGGCTAGCCCCTCCGTATCCACCCAGGCCGCATCCCCCGCATGCCAGACCTGCGATCCCCTTTCCAGTTCGGCCAGCCGCCGCGCCACGGTCACTGCCGCATCTGGACGGCCTTCCATGGGCAGCGGGCGGATCTCATCCAGCAGCCGCAGGCACTCACGACGGTTGCGGTTTCGCGACAGCAGCACCTGCGCCTTGGCAGCATAAGCGACCAGAGAGATCACCACCTGGTCAGGCAGGCGGTTGAGGCGATCCCGCAAAAGCCGCCGCGCCTCCTCCACACGGGTTTTGCCTGCTGCATCCTTGGCAGCCATGGAGGCGGAACGATCCACCACCACGATCACCGCACCCGTGGATTCTTTCCCTGCATCCCCCACAGGCCTGCCCAGAGCGAGAACGGCAAACCAAATCACCAGCAAGGTGAGCAGCAGGGAGAGCCATTTTTTCAACCGGCGCAGCCAGGCGGATTCCTGGTGCTCGCGCGACAACGACCGAAAAAACAGCAACGTAGAAACCGGCACCCGACGCGCCTTTTTCCGAAACAGGTACAGCGCCAGCGGAATGAGCGCCAACCAGGCCAGATGCAGAAGCTGGGGATTCAGGAATTGCATGCAGTCGCTCCTACTAGACGCCGCCGGCCAGCGCGCTTCCACGGTTCAGAAGATCCAGGAAGCGGTCCTCAAAGGGTTCCTCCGCCCCGCACTGCATGAAATCAATGCGGTGGGCCGCGCACTCACGGGCCAGGTTTTCGCAAAAGGCGTCAAAGCTGTCCACATAACGCTGCACGTCCCGTCGTGTCAGCCAAAAGCGGCGCTTCTCCCCCGTCTCCACCTCCGTCAGCTCCACCTCACCTTCCAGGGAAGGCTGCCTCTCTTCAGGATGCAGGATCTGCACAAAGTGGCACTCCCCAGGCCAGGCGGCTGCACGTTTCACCGCCTCAGCGGCCGTGTTCACATCCCGGCCAAAAAAGTCCGAGATCACAAAGATCACCCCATACCGCTGCCGGGTGGGGCGGAACTCCGTGAACCCACGCTCCAGGTCCGTGAAGCCGCCATATTTCAGACGTGTGGCCGCCTGAATGATCTTCTCGATGTTCCCCTGCCCTCTCAGCGGCGGCAGTTCCTGGCGCACCGTGTCATTGAGCGAATGCAGACTTACCCGCTGCTGCCCGGCCAGCCCCAGATAGGCCAGCGCCACGGCGAACCGCAGGGCCTGACGTCGCTTTTCGCCAAACGGCTCCGCCATCGAGCCGCTGGTATCCACCAGGATGTGCAGGTTCAGCTCCTGGGTCTCCTCATAAAGCCTAACAAAAAGCTTGTCCAGACGCGCATACAGCCGCCAGTCAATCGCCCGATAGTCCTCGCGCGGCGTGTAATGGCGG
>DMMK01000301.1 GCA_003453085.1 Verrucomicrobiales bacterium | reverse complement strand
GGCCCATCTCCCACAAAGTAGAGAAAGGTGCCGGTCTGCGGACTGGTGATCGAAGTGATTTCTGCCTGAAACCCCGCAGTGTTTTCATCAATCGGCGTGCTGTCAGCTGGGAAGGAGGACTCGATGCCGATCTGGATATCCTGATAGATGGAGGTCTGGAAAGCGCTGTTCATTTTCCACAACTCACGGCCCAAGGAGCCGTTGTTGGCGGTGAAATAGAGCGTGCTGTTGTTGGCATTGAAAAAATGATCCACGTCCGAATTCAGCGGCGAACCGGTGATGTCGAGATTTCGGACGGTGCCCTCCACCGTGCCGTCGGACATCCAGATTTCACTCCCCGTGGTGTCATAACCGCGGAAGATCAGCCGCCCATTGAAAGCATTGAGACGATCCGCACGGCGAATGCCGGGCTGCCCGGAGCTATCGAACAGCTTCAGGCGTGTAGTCCCGGCAAATTCGCCATTGGTCACCCAGAGGCCGGTTTTGTTGTCGGCTTCCTGGGCTGTGAAAAAGACCCGGTTACCAACTGCGGTCAGGTCGCGCGGTTCAGAACCGGCCGTTCCTGGGAGGATGTCCCGGACCTGACGGGTGCCCAGCGCGGTGCCGTCACTGCGCCAAAGTTCGGACCCACTCAGCGGATCATCGATGCCGATCATCAGAATTTCGCCCGATCCCGTGTTGACCTTCACCATCGTTTTTCGTGAAGTGTTGGCCGCTGGAGGCTGGGTATTGATGTCAATCACCTCCGCCTCAGAACTCTGGGCCATCCCGGACAGGGTGGCTACCCAGAGGAAGGCGGCAGTGGGGAAAAGGGCTGAAAAGGGATTTTTCATGATTGTAAAGACAGGGTATTGACACCGCCAGCAGAAGGCAATGCTAAAATGCACGACCTTTTGGAAGGCAAAAATAAGGTTGCTGTAGGAATCAGACTGATTCTGAGGCCCAATTACTCAACCTAATTCTCCGCCCTTGCCCGGGACCGCATCTTCGTCCATAAACCCGGCCCTATTTTATGAGTCGCACGTACAAACTCGCAGTCCTCCCCGGAGATGGCATCGGCCCTGAAGTCATGGCCGAGGCGATCCAAGTCCTCGATACCCTGGCCGCCCGGTCGGATTTTGCTTTCGAATACAATCACCAGCTCGTCGGGGGTGCCGCCATTGATGCTGTGGGCAAGGCCCTGCCTTCTGAAACCGTGGCTGCCTGCGAGGCGAGCGATGCAATCCTTTTCGGCTCGGTGGGTGGCCCCAAGTGGGAAAAACTGCCTCCCAATGAGCAGCCAGAGCGCGGTGCCCTGCTGCCACTGCGCAAGCATTTCGGCCTTTTTGCCAACCTACGCCCAGGCCTGTGCTACCCGGCGCTGACGGCTTCCTCCCCCATCCGCCCGGACCTGGTGGAAGGCGGTTTTGACGTGCTTTGCGTGCGCGAACTCACCGGAGGCCTGTATTTCGGCCAGCCAAAAAGCCGCACCACCCTGCCCGATGGTGACATCGAAGTCATCGACACCATGGTGTACAAAAAGAGCGAGATCGAGCGCATCGGCCATGTGGCCTTCAAGGCCGCTCAACTTCGCCGCAAGCATGTGACCTCCGTGGACAAGGCCAACGTGCTGACCAATAGCGTGCTCTGGAGAGAAACCATGCTGGAAGTGGCCAAGCAGTACCCGGATGTCACTCTGGCACATCTCTATGTGGACAATGCAGCCATGCAGCTCATCAAAGCTCCTCGCAGCTTTGACGTCATGGTCACGGAAAACCTTTTCGGCGACATCCTCAGTGATGAGATGGCGATGATCTGCGGTAGCCTTGGCATGCTGGCCAGCGCCAGCCTGGGCAAACCCAAGGGTGACGGCCTGTACTTCGGTCTCTTTGAGCCGAGCGGCGGCACCGCCCCGGACATTGCTGGCATGGGGATTGCCAACCCGATTGCCCAGATCCTTTCGGCGGCACTGCTGCTGCGCTTCTCCCTCGGCCTCGAAGAGCAGGCGGTGGCGATTGAAAACGCGGTGCGCAAAGTCATCGAGGACGGACTGCGCACGGGTGACATTTTCACAGGCGTGGAAGGCACCCGCAAGGTGGGCACGCGCGAGATGGGCAATGCCATCGTCGCCGCTCTCTGAGTTGCGATTCAGGTTGCAGCCTCGGTGTGGCACGCTCCCTCTGTGGTCATCATGACTGACTGGGAAAGCTGCTACATCGAGGAAAACACACCTTGGGACAAGGGGGCTCCATCGCCGCCCTTGTCAGCCTGGGTTCAAAAGCAATCTTTGCAGGGCCGTGCCCTCGTGCCGGGCTGCGGCATCGGGCATGATGTCGTCCTGCTGGCGGAGGCCGGGCTGGATGCAGTGGGGGTGGACCTTTCTGCAACGGCCGTGCAGCGGGCATGTGCCCGGCACCCAAGCCATGCCTCCCGTTTTGTGCTGGGTGATTTGTTTGCCCTGCCAGCGGAGTGGACAGGAAGCTTCGATTATGTTTTCGAGCACACCTGCCTTTGTGCGCTGCCGCCGGAGCTGCGGGCCGCCTATGCGGAAACGGTGGGCCGACTTTTGAAAGCTGGTGGGAAGCTGGTCGGCGTGTGGTTTATCAATCCGGACATGGAACCCGGTGAGTCCGGGCCACCCTTTGGCCTGTCTCCTGAAG
>DMMK01000474.1 GCA_003453085.1 Verrucomicrobiales bacterium | reverse complement strand
ACATGGACCCAGTAGCTAGCGAACCACATGCGGGCATGGTTATGCAAATACCCGGAGGCTGCCAGTTCCTGGGCAAAATGGTCCATGACCGCAATGCCGCCCTCACCCTGCTCGATGGCATTTAGACGTGCTTTTTGTTCGGCGCTCAGATTCTGCCTCGCCCTACGGAGGGCCTGCCGATATTGTGTCCAGACCTGCGGGCGCATTTCCAGCCAGCCTTTCCAATAGCGCCGCCAGCAGACTTCTTGCAGCCACTTTTCCACACTGGGCAGGCTGTGGTGCGCCAGGGTGTCGGCGATGATTTCATCCTCTAGGATGACACGGGTGCGCAGGGCAGGGGACAGACGTGAAACATGGGGATGTCCTGCTTCCACGTGGTTTCGTCGTGCCGCGTAGCTAGGGGTGGTGGGGAGAAATTCGTGCCAGCGAGCCAGTGCGGCATGGCGGGTGAGTGGAAAGGCGGCAGACATCTCCCGGATACGTTCCCAGGAGAAAGTCTGGACTGAGGATTGGCCTTCGAAGCGAATTACACCCGCTTCATTTCCAGGGCGATGGCGGCCCCAGCATCGGCATTCTGAAAATGGGCAATGCCCACGGCGAGTGCGTCGGCAGCATCTGGCGGAGGTGTTTCACGCAGCCTTAGCATGGAGCGGATCATGAAAGCTACCTGGTCCTTTTGCGCGGCCCCGCGCCCCACCGCAGCCTGCTTGACCTCTTTGGGCGCGTACTCGTAGATGGCTAGTCCGTGCTCGGCGGCCGCGATGAGGCAGGCGGCCCGGGCTGTGCCGAGCACGATGGCCGTTTTGAAGCTCTGCACATAGATGGTGGCCTCGATGGCGCAGACCGTGGGGCTGTGCTGGCGGATGACCTCCTGCAACTGCTCACGAATGGCCACAAGGCAGCCGGAGTGTAGGAGTTTTGGTTTGTTGGAGATCACCCCGTAAGCGATGGCTTTGAGATCCCGCCCTGTCTTTTCCAAAATGGCCCAGCCGGTGTTGCGCAGTGCCGGATCAATGGAGAGCACGCGTTCCGTGACTGGGGGGCTGGCGGCTGGACGTTGGGCTGGCATGAAGGTGAGTGGGAAATCCGGTCTGACGCCAGAAAGGCCTTCAGTCGCCCAGAGCACACAGGCTGAGGGATCGCGGCCTAACTGGAAGTGTGTTGCGATGAGAGCCGGGGCTCACCATTTTTTCTTTTTGGGCTGCCCCCAGCTTTCACCCAGGCGGAACAGCTTGTCGATCGAGACTGCTCCCGAGCCATAGAGCAGCAGGGTAAGGGCGATCAGCAGGTACAGCCAGCCGATCTCTGTGTAAGCAGGCCCGGCCTTTAAAATGACACCGATGGCCACCGGCATGAAGGCCACGGCAAAAAGACGGGTGAGGAACCCAATGCACCAACTGGCCGCGACGGCCGCCACGACGATGGCGATGGTGGGGGCCAGCAAGGCAGGGTAGGGGAGACCGGCGTCGTTGAAGGCCTTTACCCATTCCCATCCCTGCTCCTCCCAGAGGAACCGATAGGCCCCTTCGGCAGCTTTCCAGCCATGCTGGGTGAGCAGCAACACCCCAGCCCCGATGCGCAGGATGGCGATGGTTTTGAAGAGACTGCTCCAGGGATTCTGATTTGCGGCCGGGTTGCCGCCGATGTGCTCAATCATGAAAGATCAAAGGTCAGGGGACAGATAAATGATGTCGCCGGGTTCAGGCTCGCGTTCGTCTGCTGCTTCCAGGCTGGGGTAATAGCGCCGTTTGCCTTCACGAATGAGGTAGATGCCCTGATTCGTGGAGCCCACCTTGCGTCCGCCTGCCACGGTGACGGCCTGTTTGAGGGTCATGTCTTCCCAGGCTGGGATAAACTCATCCTTGATGACATCTCCAGTGATGGAGACCACCGGCACATCTTCTACCGAGAGGATGTGGACGGTGACGGGGCGTGTGATGCGCATGCCCACGCGGAAGGTCGATGTCAGGGCGGCGACCGCCTCAGGGAGGGTGGCACCACCGATTTTGGCACTGCCGATTTCATCGCCGAAATGAATGACGCCCGAGGAATCAATCATCGCGACGCCATTGTAGATGCGGTTGGTGGAGCGGCTGCCTTCATACACATGCAGACGCAGGGTGTGGCCATAGCCCAGGGTGCCACGGGCATTGAAAGGCATCTGCGGATCATCCTCTGCGGCCTTGTCGCTGTTCGGCATGCCAGGCAGGATGCGGGTCACCTTCTTCAAGGTGGAGAAAGTGGGCATCGGCGGCACCGGGATCTTGGTCAGGTCCGGGGTCAGTCGCTTGACGGTGGCGCAGGCGCTGAGGCCGGCTAGCAAGGCCAGGGCTGGCAACAGGGTTTTGGAGAAGGAAGGCATGGAAAGAGGAAGGATTGAGTAGGCTCAGCGCATTCGCGCCGGGGAGAGACACTGGACGTCACGTCTGGAAATGACAAGGCCAACGTCAACGACGCTGGCCTCATGTCCGGGTCAGGGAATCCCTGGGGAGGGGCTGGGAAATCAGGCGGCCAGCTTCTGCTTGCCTGCCTGCATCAGCATCTGCGCCAGATCGGGCATGTAGCGGACGATTTCATTCGCCAGCACTTCCAGGCGGGCATCGGACTTCCAGCCGCCACGGGGGCTGCGGTCCTTGTCGTTCATTTCCAGGCTCATGATGGTGGTGAACACCTGGGTATCGCTCTCGGCAGTGGATGAAGTGATCATAGTAGGGTAGGGTATTGCTAGGCGGGCAGTGGCAGGGCCACGACGTCGCCGTCCTGAATCATGAACTTTCTCCGAGTCAGCAGCCCATCCTTGATCTTCGCCTCGATCGCCTGGCTGATCAGCAGCCTGGCGGCTTCAGCCGGACTGCTCCCGTATGT
>DMMK01000123.1 GCA_003453085.1 Verrucomicrobiales bacterium | reverse complement strand
TGTGATCCTCCTGGGCAATGTCAAACGCCCGGCGGATGTCCGCCGCAACACTTGGAGTGGCAGTGGCTGTGAGGGCCAGCACGGGGGCGATGCCCAGCTCCTTGGCCACGAGGGCGAGGCGCAGATACTCCGGGCGGAAGTTATGCCCCCACTCCGAGATGCAATGCGCCTCATCCACGGCCATCATGGCGATCTTCATCCGTTTCAGCCGCTCGATGAAGTTCTCATTCATCAGCCTTTCGGGGGCGATGTAGAGAAGCTTGGTCTTGCCTGTGCGAAGGTCATCAAAGACTTGCTGAGCTTCTTCAAGCTTGAGGGAGGAGTCAAGACGTGCTGCACCGATGCCACGTGCCTGCAGTGCCTCCACCTGATCCTTCATCAGCGCAATGAGGGGGGAGATGACCAGCGTGACGCCGTCCATCAGCAGCGCCGGAAGCTGATAACAGAGGGATTTCCCCGCACTGGTGGGGAACAGGGCCAGCGCACTCCGCCCCGCCAGCAGCGCCTGCATCACCGCCTCCTGCCCTGGGCGGAAAGCCGCATGGCCGAAGTGCTGGCGAAGGGTGGCTGTGAGATCTGGAAGCATGAATGCACTACCCATGCCACTGGATGCGGAGCACTGGCAAGGCTCGAGTACGAGAGAGCCTTGGCCAATCTCAGTAAGACCCTTCCCCAAACCCAAAAAGGCCCAGAGGTCGCATGATAATAGGCAAGCTCTACCGAATCCGATTGTGGCCATTAAGAACTACCCAGCTTTCAGGTTCGTTTGCGAGGACTTTTAAGGCTGCATGAGATGGCATCACCACCGCAACAGGTGGAAAAAGCCGTTTACCTTTGACACAAAGCGGGCCTGTTTTCAGCCGTGACAGACATCGGCTTTTCACTTATGGGTAACAGTGCTTCTTAATGGTCTGTATTCACGTTCCACTCGTCCTCAGAGACGGACTTTCCTCATTGGCTGCAGCTTCACTTTCTGCTTCCTCTTTGCGTTGCTGATGATGCAGACGGTTCAGGCGGTGCTGCCGGAACCTGTGCTGGTAAAAAACATCGCGTCCCAGCAGTTGCCGGTCCAGGCAGCAGCGCAGGCCGTGTCCCTGGGTCAAAGCTCCTTGATGGTGTTGGATGACGCGGCCCATGGGGCCGAACTGTGGATCACGGACGGCACGGCGGCAGGCACCCGCCTGCTGAAGGACATCTGGCCTGGGGAGCCCGCCTCCAGGATCACTGAACTGACCGTCTGCGGCGACCGGGCGTTTTTCAGTGCGGATGACGGACAGCATGGGCAGGAGCTCTGGGTCACTGACGGCACGGAGGCCGGGACGCAGATGGCTGTGGATTTGGTCGGCCACCCACAAAGAGGCGGACTGCCGAGTGCGCTGACTGCCTTTAAAGAAGGGCTCCTCTTCAGCGGAACGAATGGAGATCAGCACGGCCTCTGGTGGTCGGATGGCACGGAGGCGGGGACGCGAGGGCTCCTCCTCGATGTCCCTTTTTACCCTCATGGATGCTTGGTGGGTGGCCACTTTTACTTCATCAGCCTCAGGCAGGAACTGTGGAAAACCGATGGCAGCCTGGCGGGCACAGTCAAAATCAAAGCCTTTCCCTACGTACAGAACTACCCGCCGGTCGTCCTCGGGGGCGTAAATCAAACCGCCCTTCTCAGTGTGAATACCTATGGCAAAGGCTACAGGCTTTGGAAAAGCAACGGCACTCCTTCGGGGACCGTCCTTTTCAGCCATGCCTCCAGTCTTGGCTATTCAAATCACCCTCTCACGATGATCATCACTGGCGGCAAAACCTATGTCCGGGCGGACAGTTATGATTCTACCCCATTTTGGCAAATCGACAGTCAGGTCCGGGGCATGCGGAAGACCCTGGTCCATTTTTCCTACGACCACCGTCTAATGCCTCTCGGCGGCAAAGTTTTGAGGTCTTCTTCCACCACCAGTAATCCCATCGTCCACGATCTCCAGACCAGCGCCGGGATCGAAATTCCCCACCATAGCGACTGGACTGGCGACCCGGATACGGACAGATCCCCCATGGATATCGTGACCATCGGCACCCGCGCCGTCTTTGTCACGGTGAAGTCCGGTCGACGGCTGATGTGGGTGACTGATGGGACGGTAGAGGGCACCGAGCCCTTGTCGGTGGACTTTGCCGTCGGAGGCGATACGAACTATGAGACTGGCCTCATCTCCGATGGCACCCGGGCTTTTTTTGCCGCACGGCGCACGGGGGAAACGCCGGTGCAGTGGAGCACGGATGGCACGGCATCTGGCACGCAGCGGCTCGTTTCCCTGCCCCAGAGAAATGGGGGTGCCAAGCCCACCAGCCTCTGCCGGATCAGCGACAACCTGCTGTACTTCAGTGCCAGGGACACCGCCCACGGGCAGGAATTCTGGAAAAGCGACGGCACCGAGGCAGGTACCATGCTGCTACAGGACATCCATCCCGGCAGCGTCCATTCCTTCCCGACCAACATCACCTATGCGGGAGGGACCACGGCCTTCTTCTCCGCCAGTACCCCCGCCAAGGGCCAGGAAGTCTGGCTCACCGATGGGGTAACCTTCAAAGGCTGGGATGAACTTGAGGGGCCTAACAGCCGCTTCCCGAATATCTTCAGCTTTGGCTCCCGAGCAGCGGCCTGGGACGGCGAGTGGATTCCCGCCCTCCAAAAACTCCGCTACCGCGTGGGCGTCAGCGACAGCCCTGGCTCCTATCTCTTTGCGAATTCCCTCTACACCTACAGCAACTCGCCACTTCTATTTACGGCGGTGGGGGAAAATCTGTATGTCGGCTGCAATACCGGGAGCAGCAACACCCAGGATCTGTATCGGTACTCCCCCCGCCTCCCGGATCGACCCTACGGTGGCTTTGACAAAATCGGCACGTTTACCAACATCCGTCACATGGTCGCCGGCCCTGGCTCCAGCCCTGGAGAAGTCCAGCTCTACTTCACTAGCTCTCAGGGCAGTGCCGAGCTTTACACCTGCACCGCCACCGGGCAGCCCTCCCGGGTTACCCTACCCTATCCAGGCCCCTACTTTCGTTATCATGCCATCACCAGCCTGCACGCCTGCGGAAACGAGATGCTCTTTGCCAGCAATGGCACGCTCTGGCGCAGCAGCCGCGGCTCTTTGAAAGCCTTCCTACCATCCGGCACCTGCACGCCATTCACCGTCGTGGGGGACGTACTGTATTACCTGCGGGATGACCTCCATGGCCGCTATGACCTGGAGTGCATCCGGTCTGATGGAAGCGGCCGCCAGATCCTCCTCAGGCATGGTTTTGATCCAGCCCTCACACGGCTACATGAGGAAGCTGGCACCTTGTACTTCGCCCGCCGCACCTCCGCGACCGGTCCCTGGACTCTCTGGCAGTCGCAAGGCACGCCGGAAAGCACCTTGGAGATTCCACATTCACGCCGGACTGAGATGTATGGGGATCAGGATCGCGTGGTGGTGCTGGGAGACCGGCTCTTCTTTTCTGGGGAAAACCCTACCGATGGCCGGCAGATGTATTCCCTGGACCTCAGCGGTCGCCTGGAGGTGACCGACGTCACAGACACCGCCCGGCCCCGACCTTTGGAAAACGGCTCCGTGGTGGACCTGGATATCTCACCGGAGCCCCGAATCCTGCGCCTGCGCAATGCTGGTCAGCGCTCCCTTGGGG
>DMMK01000124.1 GCA_003453085.1 Verrucomicrobiales bacterium | reverse complement strand
CGGTGGATCTGGACGACAAGCGCCTGGAACTTTCCAAGACCCTGGGGGCGGACGATGCCTTCAACGCCAAGCAGGAAAACCTGGCCATGCACCTGCGCGAAATCACCGGCGGTGATGGTGCCGATGCCAGCTTTGAAGTCGTGGGTGCCGGGGCCCCGGTGGACCTCGCCGTGCGCTGCGTGCGCAAAGGCGGCCAGGTCATCCTGGTGGGCAATCTGCAGGCCTCCATCCCGTTCCCGCTTCAGGAAGTGGTCACCCGCCAGATCACCCTGCGCGGCTCCTGCTCCTGCGCCGGAGAGTATCCGGAAGCCATCCGCCGCATCGAAGACGGCAGCATCCAGGTGGAGCCCCTGCTGAGCGCCGTGGCCCCGCTGGAAGAAGGCGCAGGCTGGTTCAAGCGCCTCTATGACAACAAAGAAGGTCTGCTGAAAGTCGTGCTGAAGCCAGAGTAAGCTCCACTGGCGGCCTGTGTGGGCGTTTCATCACTTGTGGTTATGCTGCGCCGTTTCATTCATCTCCTGCTGCCGCCCCGTTTGAAGAAGTTCTTCTACGGGGACGGCGTCTGTGTCTGGCACAGCTCGTGGAGTGTGGAAGAGATCCAGGAGCGGCTGAAGGCGAGCCTGCCAGCCGCCCGCGCTGTGGACCGGAAGTATGCTGGCATGATAGGCCGGGTGAGAGATTCATCCCTGCGTCTGCAATGGAAAGTGAGAGTCAGCAACAATGCGTGCGCTCCGGTTTTTCACGGGGTTGTGGTCGCAGATCCGGCTACGGGCGGAGCCATCATCCAAGGTGTTTTTTCAGGAGACCGTATCGAGCAGGTTTTTATGGGGCTTTGGACGGGTGCCATCGTGCTTATCGGCCTGCTGACCTTTTGGACTGTCCTGTTTCCGCTGTTTGCCTGGGGCCTGCTGTGGATGGGCGATGGTATCATGTGGGTGGCTGACTTCATGATTCCGAACCAGGAAGACCACATCCGCCGTTACCTTTCGCAAGTCTGCGCTGCAGAGATTCCAATGTCGGAGATTCAAAGCGGCCCCGGGAAGATGAGCGCCCGCGAGGACTGGGCTGTAGGGGCCGGGCTAAAGGGGTACGGGCTGTAGCCTAACCCTGCAGGCCAAGAGTACCCGCATCAATGGCCGCTCCGATGGCAACGAGAATGGCTGTTTTGGAGGGCTTCTCGTTGCCGTTAACGGGAGCTTCGGAACGTTCGTTTCCGTTTGGTTGCCTTAAAAGGGCTTCGTTTCCACTTCGTTGCCAGGCAGGGGTGGGGTGTGGGCTCTCGTTGCTCGTTGCTTTCCTAGACATGCAACAACGGCAACGAGAATGGCGATGGTCCCCGGCTTGGGGTCTGCCTCACTCCACGGGGAAGTATTGGCGGCTGCGGATGGTGATGAGTCCGCCAGCCTCCAGCTTGCGCGCCCATTTGGAGACGGTGCCCACATGCACGCCCATCATCTCGGCTAGGTCGCCCGCACGGTTCACCCCATCGCGGATGTGGCACAGCATGGCCTCGGTGCCTTCGTGGAGGGTGCAGTCCACCTTCAGCGGCTGCTGGTAGGTATCCAGGATCCAGCGCAGCGGGCGGGCCTGGGTGCCGGAGCAGTTGCGGACTTTGGCAAAGGCGGTGGTGAAGGCCTTCCTCAGGCCGCCCTCCTCGGTGTCGTCCTTCAGGCTCAGGATCCAGTGCGCCATGTCCTCGCGTCGGCTGCTGCCGCGCATCATGCCATTGCGCCCGGCGTGGTGGACGATGAGGACGGTGATGGAGCGGTGGCGCAGGGTGAGGAGCCAGTCGCGGATGGCATCAAAGGAGTCGTTGTCATTCTCCGCCATGCCGAGCTGGGCGGTGGAGAGATTATCAATGATGAACAGGCAGCCATCCTCCAGCAGGCGGGAGAGGGCCTGCTGATGCACGGGATCGGCGATGTTCACGCCGTGGCCCTGGGCGAGGAAAAGGCGCTCGTTGCTGAGGAACTGGAAGCGGGGCGACTGATGGATGCCGATGAGGTGGGCGCGTGCTTTCACATCGGCCAGGTTCATTTCGGCATCGAAGTAGATGACCGGGAGCGCGCTCTCTCCGGCCTCCCACAGGCCCAGGGGGCGGCCCTCTGCCACGGCATGGCCGATGAGCATGGCCATCCAGCTTTTGCCCGCACCGCGCGGGGCAAAGAGGTAACCCAGATCGCCCCGCTTCATCCAGTGGCCCATCAGCGCGGGGCGTTGCTCCAGCGCCAGGGTGTCCAGATCGGGCCCGGTCAGCAGGCCGGGGGTGAAGTCGGCCACGGGCACGGGGGCAGCGGCGGGCTTCACACTGAAAGGCAGCGCCACGGGCGGATAGGAGGCCGCCCCGGTGAACGCGGGCCTGGCAGGGGTGGCGAGGGCAGGGGATTCTTCCTCGAGGGCATCAAAGTCGATGATTCGGTTCATGGTATCAGTTTGTTGAGTTCACTCTGTTGGTGATTGTCGCATAGGGCCGCGTCGTTCAGGTCCTTGACGGGGCGGCCATCGGCCTGGAGCAGGCCGGTAAAGTGGAAGGCATCGGTCTTGCAGCCTGCAGCTCGCAGTTGCCGCCGCCAGACCCAGGCAGCAGCCAGGCCCCCGCCATCGGCATCCTCATGCGGGTAGATGCGCACACGACGCTGGCCGATGAGGTGCAGGGCCTCCGGCGAAAGGCGGCTGCCCGTGCCACGCCCCAGCAGGGCCATGGGCAGCACATCGTGGCGGCCTTGCAGCAGGGCAAAGTGCAGCGCCGCCAGGTAGTCTGGCCCGCCCTCCACCAGCATCAGGGTGCGGAAGTGGGGGTGTGCCCTCAGCACAGCCACGCCACAGGGCCAGGCCTTGGAGGATCCGCGCAGCGTGTGCGCCTTGCGCTCTCCCAGCGGCCCCAGGGGTGGATACGGCAGGCCATCCAGCCGCCGCGCCTCGGCCACCAGGCCCGCTGCATCTCCCAGCAGCCAGGAGGCATGGCTGCACACATTGCCAAAGGCCAGACAGCCCAGGCTCTGCGCCAGTGATACCGCTTCAAAGCTCAGCCGCCGCCGCTCCGCCACGGTGCGGATTTCCTCCTCGCTGCCCTGGTGCAGCATCGGCAGCACCAGGCGTCTTTCAGTCACCTCCGCCAGGGCTGATGCGGGCCGTGGGGCAGGCCGTTGGGTGGGCAGCAGCAAGGACGGGCGTGCCGCCTTTTGATGCCGGGTAGCGCCTGCCGGGGGCTGCGGTGAAAGGCCGAAAAACTGCAGGAACTGGCGGGTCGCTTCCGCCTTGTCCACCTGGCAGGCACGGGCCAGGAAATCAATGACATCCCCGCCCTCTCCCGTGGCGTGATCCTTCCAGCAGAGATCCTCCGCAAAGATAGAGAAAGACGGGTGGCGATCCGGCCGGAAAGGGGACTTCACCGATGCGCCGGGCACACCGGGCAGGCCTAACTGAAGCCACATCTGCGGGATGCGCAGCTGCTGCTTCAGTGCGGCCAGATCATGGCGCTGGCCGCTGCCGTCCGGACGGGGAAAAGACGCCGTCGCAGGGGGCGGAAGAAGACGTGAAGAAGTGGGATCAAGGTAACTCATACAACGTGACGTGCGGTGTCAAATGCCCCCGCCAGATGACGGGGCAGGACGGCGGCCTAAAGCCGGTCTGGCTGTAGGCATGGACTCTCCCTGGCTGCCCCTGGCAGCCCCTGGCATGGAGGCTGGATGTGGAAGAGAGAGGTCCCCCAGGCCTTGAACCGAAGGCACTGGCAGGGTGGCCGGAGGATGATCAAACCACCGGAAAAGGAAGCGGCCCGGCAGGGGTGTTCCGTCCCTGGCTTGCCGCTTGTGAAGACAGTTTCGAGCCTGCTTTCTCCGCCCGCAAGTGAGTACCACCCCGACTTAGGCTAAGTGCCAAAAAAAGTTTTCATTCCCCCTTGGACTGCCCCAAATGATGCGGACACTCCTGCCTGCAATCCCTGTCCCTTCGTGGCTCCATTCGACCCACGATAGCGGCAGGGGAAAGGGTCAACACGTGTAAACCCCTCCGTGCCAGATCTGGGATCCCCCGACGGCAACGAGAACCCCCTGTTTGGGTGCATTCTCGTTGCCGTGCTCGAGCCTGTTTTTCGGCTCGTTTCCATTCTCGTTGCCTAACCAAGCGTTCGTTTCCATCTCGTTGCCAGCAGACCCCCGGTTGCAGGCTCTCGTTGCCGTGGCACACACCCTGGCGTGGCAACGAGCAACGAGATTTCCACGCCTGTTTCCATGCTCGCATGACCGCACAAAAAAGCCCGCACAGGGAGCTGAGCGGGCCGTTTTCGTTTTCAGGGCAACCTCTGCGGAGGTCCTGCGGTCACTTTTTCAAGTGCTTCAGGTCGATCAGCTTAAAGGCATTCATCCGGTTGAAGGCCGGCGAGTAGGTCTCCCACAGTTCCGGGGTGGTGCCTGCGATGGTGACGACGACCATGTCCAGATTTTCCGTGCCCCAGAAGAGTGAGTACATGATGCGGTACGGACCTTCTTCCGTCTCCAGGCAGATCCGCGTGAAGAGTCCCTGGCTCTTCTCCTCGCAGACTCCGATGACGCGGTCGGCAGCTTTCTTTTTGCCGGCGATAAATTCTTTGACGAAGGTTTCGCCGCTCTTGCCGCTGAGTTCCTGAACCCTGGGGATGGCCTGGATGCGGAGGCCGGTGGTGTAGGGGCGGTCTTTGGACTCTTCCTTGGAAAGGGTCCAGGTGAAGGAGGTGCTGCTGTGGCTTTCCGTGTAGTGCCAGCCCTTGGGGCGCGCGATTTCACCGCCCAGAGGCTCCAGAATTTGGGTGGTGAATTCGGTGGGGGTGCTGGCAAAGGAAAACTCCTGTGCCGCGATGATGGGGATGGCCTTCCCCTTCCACTGCGCGGCTTGAAACCGCCATTCCTTCATGACCTTCTCAATGAAAGGTTTTAGGCGGTCATCGCTGCATTGGGAAAACTGGAGGTCCTGGGCCAGCCCTTCAGGGGTGACGACATACAGCACCACGGCCTCTCCGCCCAGAGGCTGGCCTTCGGGCGTCTGGGCGACAGCGGGAAGCTGCCCGGCTTTGACCTTGGGCGGGGTGTAGTCGGGGGCATCTTTGAGCTCCTGGATGGCATATTTCGTTCCCAGAAGCTTGTGGGCCTGATCATCCAAAGGGTGGCGTTTTCCGCTGATGGAAAGATAGACGTCGGGCTTGTCTGCCGCGCTGAGTGGCAGGGTGCAGGCCAGCAGGCCGAAAAGGGGGAGCCAAGTTTTCATTGGGGGGAGCGGAATCAATCCAGGGACTGAATGAAGGCATAGATAAGCCCGACTGGCAGGGCCAGGGAAACGATGAGCAGGAGCCAGTGCCAGGGGGAAATCTGGCGAGGGGCGGCCTTTGCCAACACGCTCTGTGTGCGAGCTGGGCCGAGCATCTGATGGAGCAAATCCCGGGTGACATCGCTGCCTCCGCGTCCGTTTTTCCACAGCGTGTAAGGGGTCATGATCAGGCCAAAAGGCACGCCCCACCAGCCGAAGAGTAGCGAGATGAGGCTGAAACGGCAGGCACGCCCGAGCCCAGACTCCCAGGAGCGCAGATAAAGAACTGAACTGCTGCGGGTGAAGGTGACGACGGCCAGGGAAACACAGTAGTGATGGATCACAAACCGACCGCCTTTGAGGATGTCCTGCTCGATGTCGCGGAGCAGAAGCCCACGCGTGCCAGGGAAGACTTCTTTGCCGGACATCAGTGGCCGATCCAGGTAGGCCTCCACCTCCTGCTGGCTCCAGATTTCTTGAGTGGATGAAGCGGGGGCATTGGCAAGGGTATCCATGGTTGGGGAGTTTTTTGAGGAGATCAGATCAGAATATCCTTGCCTGTAAATGGGGAATTAGGCTGAAGTCACGCCTTTATGAAAAATACTCGGTTGGGAACCATGCGTCAGGGATTTATCAAGCTGGGCTGCCTGGGCCCCATCATTGTGATCGGTCTCCTCTGGGGCGGCGGGCAGGGTGTTTATACAGCGGTCAAGAATCGTGAGCCCCTGAAGATGAGTTTCAAGGAGTACCTGGACCAGCGGCCTTCGGCGGAGTGGGTGAGCCTCACGGGCACCCAGCTGAACCTGCTCAACAGCGCCTACGTGAAGAAGGCTGGGAGTGGTGAAATTGATGAGGTCTACATCGCGGTGGAGCCCGCAGGCAACCGCGAAGAGATCGTGGCCCATGTGCTGCTCGCCTCCAAGGACAAGGCGCTCATTGACCTGATGACGACCACGATGAACCGCGTGAATGCGATCCAGGATCCCTCGGCGATGACTCCGGAACTGCTGGCTTCGCTGTATCCTGTCCGCGAGGTGTCGGGCCTGATGAAATTCGGCATCGAATCCAGTTCGAAGACCCGGGAAAAACTCGATAAACTGGATCTGTCCCTGACCCCAGACTACATCATCATCAGCGATGGCAAAAAGCCGGACCTGATAGGTAGCGGCACCCTGCTGGGCATCGGTGTCCTGGGGGCTTTTTTCCTGTTGCGCAGTTCTTCCAAGCCAGCCCCTGCGGAGCCTGCACCGCCACCGCTGCCCCCCATCGCGTAACGTGCGGGATCAGGCCTGGCGGCGAGGTCTTTTCAGCAGGAGGCCAAGGCCGGCGAGGCCGAGAAGCAGGGCCCGTGAGGGCTCGGGGACGACGGTGGCGCTGACCTCGATGCTGCCGATGGAGAAGGACTTGAAGCCGGTGGGCGTGCCGGTGGCGTTGGTGTTTTGGACGGCCATCAGCAGGGAGGAGGAACCGGCGTTGGCCGTGCCAGTGCCCCAGTTGACCGCATCGCCCAGGGACCAGGTGCCGGATTGGTCGTAGAGGGTGGTTTCACCGGAGTAAAGCACGAGGTCCCAGGTGGTGCTGGTGAAGATGAAATCAAAGGCGGTGATGGGCGTGGCAAAGGCGGTGCCGGAGGCGGCTGCACCGCTGGGATCGCCAGAGGTGTTGTCCGCCTTGCTGCCAAGGCGGAAGCCGTGGCCGCCGCTGTTGATCTCCAGGGCAAAGGCATCATTCGCCCCGAAGAAGGAACCGAGAGTGGAGGTGAGGCCGATGCGGAAGCGGCCATTGTTATCGGCGGCGTAGTCCCCGGTGCCAGTGAGGTCAAAGTCCGTGACGGAAAACTGGATGGTGGAGGTGAAGGGATTCAACTCCGGGCGGACGGCGGTGGAGAAGTTGGAGGAGTTTGAAAC
>DMMK01000671.1 GCA_003453085.1 Verrucomicrobiales bacterium | reverse complement strand
GAACATTATGATCTAGGGAATGATTTTTACTCGCTGTGGCTGGACCGGACGATGACGTATTCGGCGGCCCGGTTTGAGTATGAGGGACAGCCGCTGGAGGAGGCGCAGTTCAGCAAGTATGAGGCCCTGTGCCAGAAGCTGGAGCTGAAGCCCACGGATCATGTTCTGGAGATCGGCTGCGGGTGGGGCGGCTTTTGCACGCATGCAGCCCGTGAACATGGCTGCCGCGTTACGGCGGTGACGATCTCGCAGGAACAACACAAGTATGCGACCGAAAGGGTGATGCGGGAGGGGCTGGACCATCTCATCGAGATCCGCCTGCAGGATTATCGACTGGTGACGGGTCAGTTTGACAAGATCGCCTCAATTGAAATGCTGGAGGCGGTGGGTGATGCCTATGTGGAAGGCTACTTTGCCAAGTGCCATGAAGTGCTGAAGCCAGAAGGTTTGCTGGCTTTCCAGGTGATCACGGTGCCGGACTGCCGCTACAAGAATCTGGTGCAGGGTGTGGACTGGATCCAGAAACACATCTTCCCGGGTTCTCTGCTGCTGAGCATGGCGCGGGTGAATGGGGCCATCAATAAAACGGGGGACCTGTTTTTGCACGGCCTTGAGGATCTGGGGGCCGGGTATGCCAAGACGCTGCGGCTTTGGTTTGAACGATTCAATGCGCGGCTGGATGAGGTGAAGGAGCTGGGCTTTGACGAGACCTTTGTGAGGAAGTGGAATTTCTACCTGCAATACTGCGAGGCGGCCTTTGCCACACGTAACATCAGTGTGGTGCAGGCGGTCTACACCCGGCCTAACAATGGCAGCCTGCACCGGACATGGTGAGTGCTGTCCCAATCTGATCCCCCTTCCCCCCATGATCTTCTTTCTCCGTATCTTTTTCATCGTCGTCCTGATCTCCATGCTGGCGGTCACGACCTGGGCGAGCAAGCAGGTGCCACTGTGGAAGATCCCGTATGACACCTGGACCCACCCCTGGTGGATCGCGACCTTGTTCGATGCGTATTGGGGGTTCCTGACGTTTTACTGCTGGGTCGTTTACAAGGAGACCTCCGTGCTGGCGCGTGCAGTTTGGCTAGTGGCGATCCTGCTGCTGGGGAATATTGCGATGGCGGTGTATGCGCTGATCCAGCTTTTCCGGGTCCCTGCAAACGGGTCCATCGAAACGGTGTTACTGAGGAGGAAACGGGCATGACGGAAGCCCGGCCCTCCCTTTGGCGGCGGCGGGTGGTGAACCCGATCGTGCAGCAACTGACACAAGGCACGAGCCCGAGCAAGATCGCCCAGGCCATCGGCTGGGGAGTGGCTGTGGGAGTGTTTCCCATCATTGGATCAAACACCCTGCTGGCCTTGCTGGTGGGCATCCCGCTGAAGCTAAACCAACCCGTTTTGCATGTCTTCAAAACTCTGGCCTACCCGCTTCAGTGGGCGATGCTGCTGGGATTTTACCGGGCCGGGGAGTGGCTGTTCAATGCGCCGCATGTGAGCATTCACATCCCGACGATGATGGAACGTTTTTTCGCAGAGCCAGGACCGTTTTTTCGCGATTACGGCATGACGGCGCTGTATGGCATCGCGGTGTGGTGTCTCGTGGCCCCAGCAATCCTGGCCATGCTTTATTTTTCAACGAAGCCGCTGATTGAGCGACTGGACAAACTCAGGCAGTCGCGCAGCCAAGCGGCGACGGCCACAACCTGAACCTGCCATGTTGATCGCCGCCCTGATTCTCCTGATCCTCTTTGTGCTGACCTGGGCACTGAGTGTGAAACTGAACAACTACTCCTTTGTGGATGTGACCTGGTCGCTGGCCTTTGCGCCGGTGGCGGCCTGGTATGCAGCGAGCGGTGACGGGTGGCTGCCGCGCCGTGTGGCGATTGCCGTGCTGGTGGGAGCGTGGAGCCTGCGGCTGGGCATCCATTTGTGGCGGCGGGTGGCCAGCCATCATCCAAAGGAGGATGTGCGCTATGCGGTGCTGAGGGAAAAGTGGAAGGCAAATCCACCGAAGGCTTTCTTTTGGTTTTTCCTCGCGCAAGCGGTGCTCGTTTGGCTGCTGATGCTGCCCGTGCACCTGATCTGCCAGCAGGCCATGGAGCCCTTTCATGTGCTGGAGTATGTGGGGCTGGGGATCTGGTTTGTGGCCCTGATCGGCGAAGGGATCTCCGATGCACAACTGGCGCATTTCAAGAGAACCCAAACAGACTCAAAAGGCATCTGTGAGGTGGGGCTATGGCATTACAGTCGGCATCCGAACTATTTTTTCCAATCGCTGCTGTGGTGGGGGCTGTTTCTCATGGCGCTGCCTGCCGCGTGGGGCTGGACGGCGATCGTGGCCCCGCTGGCGATGCTGCACTTTTTGTTAAACGTCACGGGCATCCCGCTCACGGAAAAGCTGTCGGTGGAGAAGCGCGGTGATGCGTACCGCGACTATCAGCGGCGCACCTCCGCCTTTGTGCCGTGGTTTCCCAAGAAGTGAATCCAGATGCCCCCTGACAAACGCATTTCCGACACCCCCTCCAAGTCATGCTGAACCTCAACGACCTCCTGGCCAAAGACATCCTGCCCGATGCGGCCATCCGATTTGGCATCCGCCAACGGCTGGCCAACACGCTGCGAAAGCAGAAGCAACCCACGATTGAAGCGCAGAAGGCCGCACTGCTGAAGCACATCGAAGGCCTGAAGAAGAGCCCGGTGGCGATCGCCACAGATGAAGCCAATGAGCAGCACTACGAGGTGCCGACACGGTTTTACCAGCTCTGCCTGGGCAAGCACCTGAAGTACAGCAGCGGCTACTGGCCGGAGCCTAGCACGACCTTTGACGAATCTGAGGCGATCATGCTGAAGATGACCTGCGAGCGGGCCGAACTGAAGGACGGGCAGCGCATCCTTGAACTGGGCTGCGGGTGGGGGTCGCTCTCGCTGTGGATGGCCGAACACTACCCGAAGGCGCAGATCACCAGCGTGTCCAACTCACGCACGCAGAAGGAATTCATCGATGCTGAGGCGAGAAAGCGCGGGCTGAACAACCTGACCATCATCACGGCGAACATGATCCATTTTGAAGGCGTGGGAGAGGGTGTCTTTGACCGCTGCGTCTCGGTGGAAATGTTCGAGCATATGAAGAACTACCAGGAACTGCTGCGGCGGGTTTCTACGTGGTTGAAACCGGGCGGTAAGCTTTTTGTTCACATCTTCACCCATCGCGAATACGCGTATCACTATGAGGTGACGAGCGATGAGGATTGGATGGCGAAATACTTCTTCACAGGTGGCCAGATGCCCTCGGACGACCTGCTGCTGTACTTTCAGGATGATCTCAAGATCGAAGATCACTGGTGCGTGAGCGGCATGCACTACAGCAAAACTTCAGAAGCCTGGCTGTCCAAGATGGACGCGAACAAGGCGGAGATCATGCCGCTGTTTGCCGAGACCTACGGCAAGGACCAGGCGGTGAAATGGTGGGCCTACTGGCGCATCTTTTACATGGCCTGCGCGGAGCTGTGGGGATACCGCGACGGCGAGGAGTGGATTGTCTCCCATTATCGGTTCATCAAACCCAACTAACCCACTTTATGAAACGCCCCCTCATTCTGAGTCTTGTTGTTCTGATGCTGGCCGTGCACGGACAGGCGAACGACCTCGTCCGCCAAGGCGACCTCTATGATCAGGAGTTCAAGCCGGACGAGGCGTTGAAATATTATCTGCCTGCCGAAAAGCAAAACCCGAACGATGCGGCGCTGCTGGTAAAGATCGCCCGACAACATGTCTTCCGCATGGACGGGCTGAAGACAAATGCCGAAAAGCTGGCGGAGGCCCAGACGGCGCTGGCCTATGCAGAACGGGCCGTGAAGGCCGACCCTAGGAGCAGTGATGCGCACCTTTCCATCGCCATCGTGCATGGCAAGATGACGCCGCTGCTGGGGAACCGGGGAAAGATTGAGGCCTCCAAGAAGATCAAAGAATCTGCGGAGAAAGCGGCAAAACTGAACCCGAAGGACGACTATGCCTGGCATCTGCTGGGGCGCTGGCATCAGGCCCTGGCGGGGATGGGCAGCCTGACACGGGGGATTGGCCAACTGGGG
>DMMK01000680.1 GCA_003453085.1 Verrucomicrobiales bacterium | reverse complement strand
GTTCGGCCAGGCGATCGGCGATTTCCAGAACACGCGCTTTCGGCTCGCCCGCATGGCGACCGAGATCGAGGCGGCGCGGCAGCTCACCTACGCCGCTGCGGCGGCGGTGGATGCCGGCAAACATGTCTTTGTGGCCAAGCCCATCGCTATTGATGTGCCCGGCATCCGCACCTTTGAAGAAACAGCCAAGCTGGCCGAGAAGAAGGGGCTCACCTTCATGGTGGATTTCCAGACTCAGGGCGATGACCTCTACGTGGAAGGCATCAAACGTGTGAACGAAGGTGCTCTGGGTGACCTGATGTATGGTGAAGGCCTTCACCACATGGGCCGTCTGGCCCGCCAGGCTGAAGACGGCACTCCAGGGGCGCGCCTGCGTAACTGGGTCTTCGACAAAGCCCTCTCAGGCGACATCATCGTGGAGCAAAACATCCACAGTGTGGACGTAATGGTGCGGCTGATGAACGCCGCGCCTGTGCGTGTCATCGGTCATGGCGGTCGCAAGGGCCGGATGGATGTGGGCGACTGCTGGGACCACTTTGCCCTCATGTTTGAGTTCCCGGGTGATGTGCCCTGGACCTACACCTCCCGCCAGTTTGATCCCGGCGGCGTTCCTGGAGGCATGGTGAACAACCTCATGGGCAGCAAGGGCGCGTTCCTCAGCAAATTCGGCGGCGACATCATGATCCGTGGCGGCAAGGACACCTTCTGGCGCGGCGGCAAAAACCCGAACATTTACAAAACCGGCACCGACACCAACATCGGTCGCTTTGCCGCCGCGATTCATGGAGGCGACAAGGACATCACACGCGCCACGGTGCCCCTGGCCGTGCGCAGCACCCTCACCGCCATCCTGGGCCGCAATGCTGCCTACCAGCAAGGCAGCCTGACCTGGGAAGAACTGCAGAAAGATACCTCCAAGTTCGAAGTGGATGCCGCCACTCTGCTGAGCTAAACGACAACGTCTGCAAAGACGAAGAAAAAAAGAAATCACATTCTAATAAACCGCACTGGGTTCCGTTATACCGGAACCCAGTGCCGTTTTCAGAGCGGCCGCCAACCTACCTCATGCCGCCCATGCGTTACCATTTTCTTCCCGTCATCCTGGCCGCTTTGGCCCCTTTCCATTTACAGGGCCAGATGCCCGCAGAGCTCGTCAAAGCCGAGCGGGCCAAGATTCTCGCAGGTGTGACCAGCCTGCCCAAAACAGGTGCCCCCGGTCCGATTGCCATCTGGGGAAACATCGCCTTTCCTCTGCTGTCCGCTGCCAGCGGGCGTGAGGCCAATGAACTGGCTGTCGCCGCCGCGGCAGGCCATGGCAAAGGCCGCATCATCCTCTTCGGCCACAACAGCTATCTGGATGGCAATGCCGGTGGCGACCACGCCAAACTGATGGAGAACTGCGCCACCTGGGCGGGGAACAAAGCAAAGCCCCGCATCGGCCTCAAAGGCGTGAATGCCACGGCCTTCTTCGACAAACTGGGATTCAAAGCCGAAAGCTTCAGCGACATCACCGAAAAGACGCTGGGGGCCTATGACGTCATCATCCTCAATGCCCAAAACATCACGGATGCCACGCAAGGAAGCCTCCTGACTGACTGGGTCAAAAACGGCGGTGGCCTCATCGCCGGGATGACGGGCTGGGCATTCAGCCAGACCAGCGGTGGCAAGGACCTGGCCGTCTCGCATGGGCTCAACCAGGCCCTGATGCCGGCAGGCGTGGCCTTCACGGACATGAGCGCCTTTGACGGCTTGAACTCCTTCCAAGCCAGAGCAGACCTGCCCGCGCTCATGAATGCCTCCGAAGCTATCCAGGCCATCAAGAAGCAAAGCAGCGGAGGCAGCGCCCTCACACCCGATGAGGTCAAACAATCCTCCAGTGCCATCCAGGTGGCCCTCGCCGCACAGCCGCCAGACCGCAGCAACCTCCGGGATGCCGTCACCGCAGCCCTGGGAGAGACTGGCAAGAACGGCATCGTCCCCACCAAAACAGCGCCGCTTACTCAGGCCCAACATGCGGCGGAACGCATTCGGTTAGGCATGGAAACACGCGTGCTGCGACTGGCTGCCAGCGAAAAAGCACTCGCGCATCCCGCTCATGAAGCGTTCCCCGGAAAAGCCCCCGCCGATGCCCCGCGCATCACCAGTGAGGTGAAGATTGATCCCTCCATCCCTGGATGGGCCAGCACCGGACTCTACGCCGCTGCCGGGGAAACCATCACGGTCACCACACCAGAAGCGATCGCGGGCAAAGGCTATGCAGTGCGCATCGGCTGCCATTCAGACACCCTCTACCATCTGGACACCTGGTCCCGCGCACCTGACATCTGCAAGACTGCGCCATTGAATGCGGCAACCACCCAGATCGCCAGCGCCTTTGGCGGACTCGTTTACATCGAGGTCCCCGGCCGGGCGACTGAAGGAGAAGCCTTTGCCGTCACCCTTCAGGGCGGCATCGCGGCTCCTCTCTTTGTGTTAGGCCAAGACGATGATGCCAAATGGAACAGCGAGATCAAAAAACGTCCCGCACCATGGACCGAGCTGGCCTGTGACAAAATGATCCTCAGCGTGCCCACCGAGGTGGCACGCACCGTCACCACGCCGACGCTGCTCATGCAGTTCTGGAAACAGGTCGTCGAGGCCCAGGATGACATCAGCAACCAAACGGCTGAGCGCAAACGCCCAGAACGCATGGTGGCCGATGTGCAAATCAGCGCAGGGTTCATGCACAGCGGCTACCCGATCATGCTGCATGTGCCGGAGGCCCTGGAGATGGTCACTTATAACCGCATCAAGTTTCCGGGCTGGGGCTACCATCATGAAATCGGGCATAACCATCAGCGTGGTCATTTCACTTTCGAGGGCACTGGCGAGGTCACCAACAACGTTCTCGGCATGTATGTGTACGAGGCCGTACTGAAGAAAGACTGGCTCATCGGTCACAGCGCCATCACGCCCGAAAGGCGCAAGGAGAACCTGATCAAGATCAAGCAGGCGACTGACAAGTGGGCTACCTGGAAAGGCGACCCGTTCCTGGCCCTGCATACCTACATTCAGTTAGTCCAGGCCTTTGGCTGGGAGAGCTGGCGGGCCTACCTTTATAGTTTTTCAGACGCCAAATTCGGCCCCATGCCCCAGAGTGACGATGACAAACGCGACCAGTTTCTCGTCCGCTATTCCAAGATCGTAAACCGCAACCTGGGTCCATTTTTTGAAGCCTGGGGCATCCCCGTCAGCCCCGAGGCCAAAGCCGAAGTCAGCAAGCTGGAAAGCTGGATGCCTGCTGAGATGTAGGACTCTCGACCAATAGACCAGGACGTCTCACCGCCCCTAAGCGTCCTGGCAGGTAAGCACCGATGAATCACGAAATAGGTTCCCAAAACTGGGAGAAAGAGGGCTTGGTTAGGCGCTCCAATCCTTGACAAAACGATGGTTGGTAAAAGATGAAGATTGGTGATCAGTCTCATCTTTTACCAACCATCGT
>DMMK01000461.1 GCA_003453085.1 Verrucomicrobiales bacterium | reverse complement strand
CTGTAGGTACAACGGAAGGGGTGACCTTCACATTGTATTCCGGTCTCGGCGGAAACTCGGGCGGCAATGCCATGATTGCCCAGACTTCCCTGACCGCCGCGCAGGTGGATGCATCGTCTGAAACCGAAGAAGTCTTCAGCTTTGCCGAGCAACTGCTGCTGGCAGGGGACTACTCGGTGACACTGACCTCCACGGCCGCGACTGCGGGTGATGGTTACACGGTGAAACTGGGCCGACTGGCGGTGTACGATGCAGCGGGCTATGTGGTGGATGCGGCAAACACGCTGCTTTCCTCCCTTTATTGGATTCAGGATGCGCGCGATGCCGGGGATGCCGATGCGAATTTCAACACCAACGGCGGACAGGTCGCAGGCGGTTCCCTGATGGTGGCGGATGTGGGGCTGTTTAATGGCCCGGCAGTCACCGATCCGGCGCTGGCGGATGACCAAGTTGCCGCTGTGGATTTTGGCAACATGGTGGCCGGGAGCACGATTGACCGCGTATTTACCGTGCGCAACGACGGTGCGGGTGGGATGACGGGGATCTCGGTGAGCTTCACCGGAACGGGTGCAGCCCAGTTCAGCCTCCAGTCTGCCCCGGCGACCACACTGGCAGCGGGTGCCACGACAAACTTCACGGTGCGCTTTCAATCTGCTGCCGCCACGCTGGCAAATGCGCAGTTGGTCATCGCCTCAAACGATCCCGATGAAAATCCTTTCAATGTGCCGCTGACGGCGCGAGCGCAGAGCGCTCCGGTGATCAGTAACCGTCTCGCGGTGAGCCAGAGCTCCACAGCGGCGACGCTGACAGCGCAGGTGAATCCAGGCGGTGCGGTGACGACGGTGAGCTTTCAGTATTCCACCAGTGCCGCCTTTGATGTGGGCCTGGTGACAACCTCCCTACAGAGCATCGGCAGCGGGACATCCCCGGTGAACGTGAGCGCGCCGATCTCCAGCCTGAATCCAAACAGTGTGTATTACTGGCGTGTGGTGGCGACCAACAGCCTGAACACGACGACCTCCAGCGGCCTGGCCTTGCTGAAGGTGGCCATGATGCCCAGCTACGCGCAGAACCCGACCTATGCGAATGCCCTGATCAACACTTCGATCAACGTCTGGGGCCGCGTGTGGGGTGGCACGGCTCCCTTCACCTACCGCATGAGCTATGGCGACGGCACGGCTGACACCACCGGCACGGTGAGCAATGTGAAGTACATCACCGCGCCGCACACATTTACCACGGCGGGTTCCAAGACGGTGACGCTGACGGTGACGGACTCTACCGGGGCCAGTTCCTCGCGTTCCTCCGTGGTCCGCGTGCTGCCTTCTGCAGATCTGGACGAACGGTCCAACATCGCCATCGAAAAAGCCCTGGTGTACCTTTACAACAGCGCTCTGGAACTGAACACGGACCGCATTTACTGGTATCAGTCGAACTCGGACTATGGCTTTGGCACCACAGGCGCTTGCGTGCTGTCCTTTGAAGAGCAGGGGCACCTGCCGGGCAATGACGCAGTGGAGTGGGTTTACACGGACACCGTCCGTCGCGGTCTGAACTTCCTCCTCGGCGTGGGGGCAGGCACGAACTACGGCGCGCTGCAAAACATCGCAGACCATACCGATGGCATCGCGGTGCGGGATGTGGATGAAGACAATGACGGCAAAGGCGCCTATCTCTGGAACGGCGGCCACGGCACGTATGTGAACTCCTTCGCGGGCATGGCGGTGATCTTTGCCTACCGCAATCCAGCAGCAGCCCAGGCGTCGATCATCCCCAGCGGTCCGTTCATCAACATGAGCTACTACGATGTGGTGATTGACCTGCTGGATACCTTCCGCTGGAGCATGGGCGACGGCGCCGTCCGCGGTGGTTATGAATATACGGTGACCGCCGCCACCGGCAGCCGATATGACGGCTCCTCCCAGCAGTGGCCCGTGCTTTGCTACAAAGCCGCGCTGGACCGGCTGAAGATCACGCCGCCCACGTGGTATCTGGACAACATGGTGCATGGCTTCAAGCAGGTGCAGAATGCCAACGGCGGTGTGGGTTATGAAAGCAGCTCCAGTTGGGTGAACACGGCGAAGACGGGTGGTCTGTTGACGGGCATGGCCTTCAGCGGCCGCTTCCAGGGCGTCACAGAGGTGGACATTGCGGTCAATTACTTGCAGACCTACTGGGATGCAAACCGCAGCGGCAGCGGCACCGTCAATGCGGGCTGGGCCGGGAACTGGTACTCGATGTACGGCATCAAAAAAGGCCTGACCCTGCAGGGCATCACGCACATGACCGTTGGCGGAGTCTCCCGCGATTGGAAGAAGGAAATGACGGCCTGGCTCCTGGGCGATGCCACGCAGTTGCCCGCCACCCTGTCGCCAGCCTACCGTTCGACCAATGACATGTTTGGCCAGTTGGCCGACGGTCGCTGGATCAGCCAGGACTGGCCGAGCAGCACGAGCTACAACGACCTGAACACCGCGCACGGGGTGCTGATCCTGTCCGCCTCCGTCACGCAGGCACCGCCGGTGCCCGTGATCGGCGAAGTGGGCGAGCAGAGCAACAAGCCCGGCTTCCGCTCCTTTACTCTCAGCGCTGCCGGTTCCTATCACTTGGATCCTGACCGCGCCATCGTGGAATATCTCTGGGACTGGAATGCGGCAGATGGCCTGAACTGGACCACGCCTGATGCGACGGGATCCCAGGTGACCAATCCTGGCTACGCCACCACGGGCACCTACACGGTTACGCTGCGGGTGAAGGACAACAATGACCCGGCGCTGATCAAGACCTCGACCGTGCAGGTGACTGTCGTGGCGACGGACGTGGCCCCGGTGGCCGTGGCACTGCCCTTGGGTGGCTTCCAAGGCTATGCGGGCAAGGTCGGCCAGCCGATCACGCTCGACGGTTCCAATTCCTATGACCCGGATGGCGACCCCATCGTGAGCTATAGCTGGGACTTGAACGGCGACGGCATCTATGGAGACGCCACGGGCGTGACGGTGACCGTGACTTACAACACCCCTTATGTCGGCAGCCTGGGCCTGCGGGTGACGGCGAATGGCAAGACCAGCAACAACACGGCTGTGGTGGACATCCAGGCGGCCGATGCGGACATCAGCCTCGGCACGGTGACGCTTTCCAACATTGTGCCCCGCACCTCGGCGGACTTCAGCGTCCAGATCAGCAATGATCCGGGCTCAGGCCAGTCCTTTAACAACGTGGTGCTGCGTATCTACAACGGCAACCCCTATGCAGGCGGCGGTGCCATCGGCATCCCTTACCTGGTGAACCTGCCTTCCGGAACCACCACCACGGTGAACCTCACGGGAGTGAATCTGGGTGGTGCGACCTCAGTCTGGGTTTACGTGGACTCCACGCAGGCCGTGATCGAAGCCAACGAAGCGAACAACGCCGCCGGTCCTTTCAATGTGGATCAGCTTCCTCCGGACATCTCGGTGGAGTATCCTACGGGCACTGCGCTGACCTCTGGCAGCTCGACGGTGGTGATTCCTGAAATCGTCCTGGCAGGCCAGAGCGGCACGCCGATCACCTTCACGGTGCGCAATGATGGCGAGGCCAACCTGGAAAACCTGGTCATCACCAAGGCGGGGACAAATCCTGCGGACTTCACCGTGTCTGCCCTGGGCAGCACCACGGTGGCCGAAGCCGGCTTTACCACCTACACGCTCACCTTTACGCCTACCGGGTACCTGGGTGGCATTCGTTCGGCAGTGCTGCAGATCGCCAGCAATGATCCGAATGAAAATCCCTTCCTCATCAATGTCGAGGCGAAGGCCCGTCTCACCGTCATCCCGGTGGCCAAGGATGCTGGCAAGGACATCGTGACGGAAAACCCGGTGAAGGGTGCCGACGGTGTGTCTGAGATCGGTCTTTATGACATCCTGCGTCGTGGTGGCTTTGTGGCCGAAAATGGAACCGTGGTGTTCCCAGGTTCCCTCATCGTTGGCTCTGGTTCACCGGCTGTGACGGTGAACAATTCCCAGGGCATCTGGAAGGCTGGTACCACAGGCAGTGTGTGGATGATCGCCCGCACGGGTGAAACCGTGCCGGATGCGGCAGGCACCACCTTTGACTACCTGCCCATCGTGCCAGGCATCAATGAAGATGGTGAAGTGACTATGCTTGCCTCCATGCGCATCGGCACCGGCGGGGTCACCTCCGCCAACGATGTGGGTGTGTGGAGCGAGATCGGCGGTTCCTCCATGCGGCTTCTGGCCCGTGAAGGGGATGCTGTTCCTGGCCTGCCGGGCGTCTTTATCAAGACCTTCTGCGCCGGTGTGTATGCCACGGCTAAAACGGCAGCCGACAAGGGCGATGCGATGTACTCTGTGACCTTTGGTGGCGCGAGCACAACGACGGCGATCGTGCGCAACCGGGTGGACAGCACGCTGGGCACGGTTTCCATGCAGGTGGTGGCACGTGAGAATTCACCGGCTCCTGGTACGGCGGAAAACTTTGGCAACCTGATGGGCAGCTTCTCGGATCCGGCCCGCATGGATGCCACTGGCAACGCCGTTTTTGCCGCCATGACGAAGACGAACAAGGAAGGCATCTGGTATCACGCCGTGGGCAATACAGGTGCTCCGGTGCGGGCTGTCTTCACAGGTGATGTGGCACCTGGCACAGGCGGGGCGACATTCTCCCGCATCCAGCGGCCGACGATGGGCTCCGGCAGCGTCATCAGCTTCCGCGGCATGCTTAACAAGAACGGTGACAACACCGGCGGTCTGAAAGGCGATGGCATCTGGCGCGGCAGTGCGGCGACTGGCAGCTACACCTGCGTGCTGCGCAGCGGTGACAGCGGCATCGCTGGCATGCCTGTCGGTTCCAAGGTGGGCAACACCTGGGGCGGCTGGCTGACCAACCAGAACCATGGTGCCTGGAAGACCTGGCTGGACGTGAACGGCGACGGTGTGAGCAAAGCCCCGACCGATGTGCATGCCTTGTTTACCGATGTCTCTGGCACGATGCGCATGGTCGTCAAAGTGGGCGACGCAGCACCGGGCATCCTGGGTGCCACCTTCTCCAGTCTGGAAATCCCGATGGTGGGCGGGCAGGAGCAGATGATCTTCCTGGGCAAGGTGACCGGACCCGGCATCGTGGCCGGCGTGAATGACAAAGGCCTGTGGCGCCAGGAGTCGAACGGCGGTGAGTTGGAACTGGTGCTGCGCAGCGGTGACCCTCTGGGAACAACCCTGCACGGCATGAAGACGGTCTCCACCATCGACTTCCCCGGCTCCGACACCACCAGCACCACCGACCGCCGCTGGGAACAGCTGGTGATCGATAGCGACGGCAACATCGTGGTCCTCATCATCTTCACCGACGGGACCAGCAGCCAGGCCATGGTGCCGGCTGGCCTCTAAAACTTCGCGGGAAAGCCGCTCTCAGAGCCCCCTGGATTCGCAAGAGTCCAGGGGGCTTTTGTTTGGAGAAGAGGAGGGTTGATGAAGGAGGGAAGACCCCAAGGAGCGGGA
>DMMK01000459.1 GCA_003453085.1 Verrucomicrobiales bacterium | reverse complement strand
TCCCCTAACCATCCAAGTATCGAGCCAAACTCCAGGCAAAAGCTTCGCTTTTGTTTGACTCGCTCCACTCGGCTCCCTCCGCTATCTCCCTGAGTATGGCGTTGTCCAAGGCCTGTTCGGCCACCAGCTTTTTAAGCCTGGCATTTTTTCCTCACTTCGACGCCTCACGGCGGGTTCGCCCTACGGGCAGCCTACGGCTGGCCAACTCGCTCCGCTCGTTTCCTTCTCCAGTTCCTTGAGCCGTTTGACCGTGCTCTTCTCCGCACCTCCATGCTGCTCTTTCCAGCGATGATAAGTCGGCACGCTGACGCCAATCTGGCGGGCGGCTTCTTCGGCGGTTTTGCCTCCGGCGATACGGCCTGCAGCCTCACGCAGTTTCGTGATGATTTCTTATTAAGGGGTATGTCTTTTGCGTTGCATGTTGTCTGTCGATGTTTACCACACCCCAGACTCTCATTAAAGAGCGTACCATCACCGTACTCGGTCCCGACGCAAAGAGGCAGTTTGACTTGAATCATCACCCGGCGTCGTCAAACAGGGCAAACTCAAATCCGTTATTCTTGAGCTTATCCAGAATCTTTCCCAGCATGGCTTTCTTGGCTCCAGCCCAATGCCGATCATGCAGGAGGATCGTCGCCTTGTCATTTGGCAAAGACTTGACCGAGGCCGCCACACCAGCGATCCCTTGCCAATCCTTTTCAGTGACCCAGGCGAATTTGCCGTTCGGAGCGAATTCAAACGTCCAACCGTGGTGTATCATCTTGAGCGGCTCTGACTCCGTTTCCTCGACGAGCCTGGTGATGAACCGACCGTCACCGGGAAGCCGGGCGTGTCTGAAGCTGAGGACCTCCGGCATTACCGCCGCCTTGAAATAATCTTTGTTATCATTATAGTTTTTCCGGAGCGCGGCTTTCTGAGCCGATGTAGCAAGGTCTCCATACGCGTCCTTGTATTGGGTCTTGGTCTGAATTGCGTGTGAGAAGCAGTGATTGGCCGCCACATGCTTATCTTTCAGGATCCTCTTTACGAGCTTCGTCTGTTCGTCTTTCCCGCCAATAATAGAACCGGCGTTTCCCCCGGTAATGAAGAATGTTGCTTTCACGCCCTTCTCGGCAAGAACATCCAATACATCTCCAGTTCCGTCCTGCGGACCGTCATCAAATGTCAAAAAGACTTTCATAAGTGCTTTCGATTTTTAGTTAGATTTCAATTTGTGGGAGATGGGCATATGGTGCAAGGGGCACGCCAAGCGCCGGATGAAGTAAGTTGACTGTTCATGTTGAGAACTATGTGATCGTCTGGTTCGACATTTGAGTCTGCGCCCAGGATATAGGCGTGATTGGGGCGCAAGGCACGCAGGGCATCCGCAGCGGACCGTTCGGCCAGCATCCCAATCAAACGAACTATAATTAGAAGGTGACTTTATACAGTTCAATAACATGCCCCTTATATTGGCTCTGGCTTAACCAGTTAAAGAAGGATCCTGAAGCATAGCCATTGATGGATGACAAGCCTGAGTAGTGATGTTGATTCCACGCTTTTCCATCTATCTCGATAAAGCCCACATGACCTGCGGCTTCTTTTCTAACATTAAAGAAATACAAGCCTTTCGCTGGCGGTGCAGCTTGCCAATCGGCAGCAGATTTGGAACCGGTGAGGGTAAATCCCATGAGTTTTGCCGCTTCGTCGCCATACTTCTGCTGGATCTGGAAGTTAAATTTGTTCAGCCACTCGGCTTCGCCATGTTTCATTCGATGAAAAACGATGGCAGCGAAGCCGGAACACCCCAGTTTGCCAGGGGTCGTGAGCTCTCCCTTCTTATTTTTGAGGCCGGAAGTGACGTCGTAGGTATAGCCTTTGACCCACCCTTTTAAAGCTTCCTCCAAAGACATGGCCTGGGAAAAAGCCTGTGAGAAAGAAAGGAAAAATAAAGAAAGGAATAACAGTAATTTCATAAAGATGGATGATTGGATGTTAATGGTGGTGGTAGTGATTTTGTTGTCTGGAGGTAAGGCGCTGTGAACTGAGGTGCTAAGCTGGTCAGGTGGGTTGTGTGCAAATGGGTTAGGATGTCCCACCCAGTGTTCCCCTGCCCTCATCGGGCATGGGAGGGGTGGTTTTTGTCATTTGAACCGGATGGTCTCCGAGTACCGCACCGGGATGCCGCCGGCGTCACTCCAGATGCGGTCTTTGTTCTTGACCACCCCGGCGTGCGAATCGGGATAAAGCCATTGAATAAAAATGTTTAGCTTTTTCTCGAAGTCATTCTTCTCGGCGCCCAAGAGGAGGCCTTTAATCAGGCCGTCCAGGTTACCCTTCATGGTAAAGATGCGCAGCAGGTTCATCCCGGCGGGTTCCAGCTTGCTGCCCTCCCCCGGTTTCGGGTCCACCTGCAGGGCGCGGGTGATCTGGATGTACTTCGTGTCCTGGTCGCGCTGGTAGCAGAGATAGAGGGAGTGCACCGCCTTGGACGCCTCTGCCTGGAGGGCATCCGGCACCAGTGACCAAACCGTGCACAGATACGCCGTGCGGGGATCCCGCACACCGTCGCCGACTGAGCCAGAGGTGAACTGGAACTTGGGCTGCACGTCACGACCTTTACCAGGTGACTCAGGGATGAAAAACTCCAAGGGGGAGGCAGGATCCTTGTCCTGGACCCGGG
>DMMK01000337.1 GCA_003453085.1 Verrucomicrobiales bacterium | reverse complement strand
TGGTGCGTTTACCACGGTGGCAACGTCCAATCCCTGGCGCTATCTGACCCGTTTGGCCAACCACCAGGTCACCGAAACTTTCAACGTGCCTGCCTACGGTGATGTGGAGTGGTTTCGTGGAGGAGCCTCACCGACCCTCGGCCATGTATGGTTCGATGTTTCCACCGACAGCGGTACCACATGGACCTCTGCAGGGACCGGATCTCCCATCTCTGGTGGCGGGTGGAGGCTATACAATTCGTCACTGCCTGACAGCGGACTTCTCCGAGCACGCGGAACGGTCACTGGCGGATTGAATGGTGGTTCCGTTGGAGTCATCGAGTCGAAGAGAGCTTTCAGCCTGACACGGGTGTCCAACATGATCACCTCCGATGCCGCGCTCACGGCCTCGGCCTATGGCACCGTGAAGTGGGCACCGGTGAATTTGCCGGCCACAGTGGCCACCATGGAGTTCTTCCTCTCCATCGATGGGGTTGCCTGGACCTCCCTCGGCATGGGGGTCAATGTCAGCGGCGAGTGGCTGCGGACCGGACTGGACCTGCCTGCGGCTGGTTATCTGCGTGTTCTGGCACGAGGCACCGCCAGTGCCAGCGGCGCATCCCTCCTGCTGGAGTCCCTGGCCACCTTCACCCGTCCTGCTCTGCCCGGACTCGGCGTCGGCTCGGATCCGGCCATCGTGGCAAACAGCTATAACCGTGTGCAATGGCTGCCGGTTCCGCTGCCATCAGGGGTGACCCAGGTGGTCTTCTACCTGTCCAAGGATGGCGGGCAGACTTGGACATGGCTCGGTCTGGGGAGTCCTATCAGCGGCGGCTGGGAACGGACGGGCCTCATCCTTCCCCTAAACGCTCATATTCGTGTGGTGGCGACCCTCAGCGGCACAACGCTGCTGACGGATACGGTTGCGGCCTTCACCCGGCCGATCGCGGCCGGGGTTGTTGAAAATGATCCCGTGCTGGCCAATATCAACGGTGTAACTAGCATTGCCCAGATCCCTGACGGGAGGTTTATGGTCGCCCGTGATTTACCAGATGGTCGGAGTTTCATCGGCCGTGTCAACAGCAATGGTTCGGTGCCTTATTCGTCTCCAGGTGCCCCCACCGATGCGCCTATCACCACGATTGCGGTCAAAGACGATGGCAAAGTGGTCTTTGGGGGCGAATTCCTGACGGTCAATTATACCCTGCCCCGCCGCTCTTACACCGTGCTCAAGAGCAACGGATTGGTGGATGAAGTCGCTCCGCATACAACCGGAGCCCTGCCATTGCCAGCAGAACCGGACGTTAGCGGCACCGATGGTTACATTTACGGATCTGCCGTCCAGCCTGACGGGAAGACCATCCTTGTGGGCCGTTTCATCACAATGGGATTCTCGTTCGCTGATGTGAATGTGCATGGCGGTCACTTAACCTACCATCAGAGCGTCGGAAGACTGCAGGCTGACCAAATCATTGACAGCAGTTTCAATGCCCCTCCGTCTTCCGGGACCGTGTATGCCGTAGCTCTTCAACAGGACGGCAAGGTTCTGCTAGGCGGTGATTTTACCACGTCCCATCCCCTCGCGCGCAGCCATTTTTATCGGGCAAATTCAGACGGCACCATGGACACTGGCTTCACTCCGGATTTTGATGGAGCCATTACGAATCTAGTGGTGCAAAAAGACGGGAAGATCCTGGTCACAGGTGATTTCACCATGGTGACACCCCAGGGATCCTCGACACCGATTTCCTGCGGACAGATCATCCGTCTGAATGCAGACGGCACCCTGGACACCGGATTCACCCCTCCTACAGCCGGATTTATCAGAGCTGTGGCACTTCAGGCGGATGGCAAAATCCTGGTGGGAGGTGGCACGAATTTCCATGACAGCTATGGCACCTACGGATCTTTGGTCAGACTCAACACAAACGGTACCTTAGATTCCTCATTTGAGATCAACCAGGTGACCAGCATATCCAACATCCTCATTCAGAAAAACGGACGCATTCTGATCGGCCCCGCTCTACAGAGATTGGAAAATACTGACGCGACAGAAAGCTTCGATGTGGTTGAAACCTCAGGTGTTTATCGCCTGGAGTGGCTTCGGGGTGGCACCTCACCTGAAATCGCGAATGTCACCTTTGACATCTCCACCAACGGAGGCACGACGTGGACACCACTTGGCAGCGGTACCAGTATCAGCGGAGGCTGGGAACTGGACGGCCTGAGCAGCCTGCCAGAGCCTTCCCTCATTCGTGCCCGGGGACGGCCAGTGACTAACTCCACCTCCAACAGTCTTTTGGAGTCTGTTTTTACCTACTGAACGAATACAGATGACGCCGAACTCTCTAAAGCTCCCTAGCTGCCTGGTACATTTCCCACGGCCCACTCCGTTCCGGTGCAGTGCAGGATATAATAGGTGGACCAAAAAAGAGGGTACTCCTAGCCATCTGGATTCGCGACTTACCACCCCTTGATGCATCGTCCGCGCATCTCTCCTTATCCGTCAAATGCTGTTCAGTATGAGGCGCGGATGCCCTTTGGATGCATACTCTTGCCCTCACGAGAGAGCGTCATTTTCTTTCCCAGCGCACCGAAAGGCACACACATGTGCTTACACTGTCTAGATATAGACTGCTTCACGTTGCTCAGACTTTTCCTCCACGCCCCAAACTGACTTATCCTCCCCTGAAAAGAGGAGTTCTCGGTGGGAAGGGAGGATTTCGGGCACTCTTAGCGATACTAATGTCTTGTATTCCAAGGCGTTAGATAAAGTCACATCAGCCCTTCAGGCCTTCCTGGCGCAGGAAGTTTTCGACCCAGGTGATGTCGTATTGGCCGTTTTGGAAGTCGCTCGTCGTGAGGACTTTGCTCTGGAGGGGAATGGTCGTTTTGATGCCTTCGACGACGAACTCGCCCAGGGCGCGACGCATGCGGCGGATGGCGATCTCGCGGGTGGCACCAGTGACGATGAGCTTGGCGATCATCGAGTCATAATACGGGGGCACTTCGTAGCCGGAATAGACGTGGCTGTCCACGCGGACGCCGCGGCCACCGGAGGTGTACCAGAGATTGATCTTGCCGGGGCTGGGGGCGAAGTTGCGGAAGGGGTCTTCGGCGTTGATTCGGCACTCGATAGAGTGGCCACGGGGGACGGCGTTGACGACGTGCTCGCTGAGCGGCAGACCGGCGGCGATGCGGATCTGCTCCTTGATAAGGTCGCAGCCGTACACTTCTTCGGTGATGGGGTGCTCCACCTGAATGCGGGTGTTCATCTCCATGAAGTAGAAGTCTTCACGATTGTTATCGACGAGGAATTCGATGGTGCCGCAGTTTTCGTAGCCGATCTCTTTGCAGATACGGATGGTGGCGTCGCCCATCCTTTTGCGGAGGTCGTCGGTCATCTTGGGGCTGGGGCACTCTTCGATGATCTTTTGGTTACGCCGCTGCATGGAGCAGTCGCGCTCACCAAGGTGGACGACGTTGCCCTGGCTGTCGGCAACGATCTGGAACTCGATGTGGTGAGGTTTTTCGACCAGCTTTTCCATGTACATGGAACCGTCGCCAAAGCACTTGAGGGCTTCCATGGAGGCGGCCTGGAAACTGGAGATGAGGGTGGCCTCGTTCAACACAGGGCGCATGCCGCGACCACCGCCGCCGGCGCTGGCCTTAATGATGACGGGATAGCCGATCTTCCGAGCCCACATGAGGGCTTCTTCTTCATTGTGGATGAGGCCGTCAGAGCCGGGGGTCACGGGCACGCCTGCGGCACGGGCGGTGGCGCGGGCGACGTTTTTGTCCCCCATCATGGAGATGACGCGGGAGCTGGGCCCGATGAACTTGATTTTGCACTGCTCGCACACATCGGCGAACTCGGCCTTTTCGGAAAGGAAGCCGTAGCCAGGGTGGATAGCGTCCACATTCGCAATCTCGGCCGCGCTGATGATGCGGCTGATCTTCAGGTAGCTCTCGCTGCTGGGGCCGGGGCCGATGCAGATGGCTTCATCGGCGAGGTGGACGTGCATGGAGTCCACATCTGCTTCAGAATAAACGGCGACGGTTTTGACATCGAGCTCTTTGCAGGCGCGGATGATGCGGACGGCGATCTCACCACGGTTGGCGACGAGGACTTTTCGGAACATGAGGGACGGGAGAGGAAGAGGAGGTGCGTATCTTGACTTTCTGACGGTTGACCCCTTGACCCGCCTGACCGTCAGGGGTCAGGGGTCAAGCATAGCGACGGTCAACTGTCCTAGGCCTTCAATTCAAACAGAGGCTGGCCGTATTGGACCGGCTTGCCGTCTTCGACGAGGACACGGGCGATGGTGCCACGCATCTCGGCCTTGATCTCATTCATGACCTTCATGGCCTCAATGATGCAGACGTTGGAATTTTCATCCACGGAGTCACCGATGTTCGCAAAGGCTTTTTCGCCTGGGGCGGAGGAGCGGTAGAAGGTGCCAACCATCGGGCTGTTGATGGTCGGGCCAGCAGGCTCGGCGGCGACAGCGGCGGGCGCAGCGGCGGTGGTCGCTGGAGCTGTTGCTGCAGGCGCGGCGGCGGCCAGGGCCACCGGGGCGGCAGCCGAGGCGACGGGGAGGTGCTTCAGCAGCTCTTTGGCCGCCTGGAAGTCAGATCCACGTCGCAGTTCGACCTTGGATCCTTGGTTTTCGAAATGAAAGTAACTGAGGTCGTTTTCGGCCATGAGGGCCACGATCTGCTTGATCTGCTTCAGGTCCAAAGCTGTGGCCTCCTTCTCGTTAGATTTTGTGTCGTCCATTAATGGGATGTGAGTGCGATTAGAGGTGTCGAGGTTAGCCCCTCTGACTGCCGTGGCAAGAATAAAGACAATCCCAGTTTAGGGACGGCCGCGAGGGCCTTTTTTTCCGGGGGCCCGTTTCACCGAGGCGCGCGGGGGCCTGCTGGGGGAGTCCCCACGGGTGGAACGTGGCTTTCCGGCACCGCCGCTGCTGCGGGGTTTCCGGTCGCCATCCGGGCGCTTCCCACGGGGACGAGGGGCCTCGTCATCACCAAAGGAGGAGCGACCACGAGGGCCGCTGGAGCCACCACGAAGGCGGTCTTCACCATCAGAGAAACTCGGGCGAGCTGCGCCTGGGCGGTCTTTACCCC
>DMMK01000364.1 GCA_003453085.1 Verrucomicrobiales bacterium | reverse complement strand
CCTTTCCACACCGAAGGAACTCGGTGGCGGCGGCGGGCCCGGCACCAACCCTGAGCAGCTTTTTGCCGCCGGTTACTCCGCCTGTTTCCTGGGCGCACTGAAGTTCGTCGCCGGCAAAGCCAAGATCCTTGTCCCAAGTGACTCCACCGTGACAGGTCAGGTGGGCATCGGTGCTCGAGATGATGGCGAAGGTTTCGGCCTGGAAGTCACGCTCACCATCCATGTTCCCGGCCTGGAGAAGAGTGTCGTGGAAGACCTCGTGGCCAAAGCCCACATCGTTTGCCCTTACTCCAACGCCACTCGCGGGAACATCCCGGTGACGCTGGTGGTGGCCTGAGGCCGATGGCCAGGGCAGGTCGATGGATGACCGAAATGAAAATAGCCCCATAGGACGGATATGTCCTATGGGGCTCATTTTTTGAAGGCGCGTGAGAGATCTGAAAAAAGGAGGTGCCAGACCAACGCACCTACGGTCAATGGCAGCCGCAACCAGTGCCACAGGAACCGCCACCAGAGGAGGAGGAGCTGCCTGCACTGCTGCTGCCGCCCATTACCCCTGTGCCACCAATCGGCACACGCCGCACGGGCTGGCCACTGTCAGGGTGCTGCGTCAAAGCATTGTCCTTCATGCTCTGGCGGATTTCAAAACGTTTGGGCAGATCGCCTTCAAACTGGGGAATGGTTTCGTAAACGTAAGTCGGCATGGAAAAGGAGGGGAGGATGTTCTGGGTTCAAGGTTCTGGGTTTTGGGCGATGAGCAAGTGTGAAATACAGGCGACATTGGGGTACAAAAAACGGCGTCCCCGCAAAGGGACGCCGCTGGAAGAAACTAATCGATAAACGACGTTTCGTTTAGTGCTTCTCGTCTAGCTGAACCGGCTTATAACCGCCGATGGCTTTGAAATAGAGAATCAAAAACAGATAAAGAACGGCCATCACCATCGGCACATAGGCCGTCAGTTTCAAAGCCATCTGTCCGCCAAAGACACCTGCCGACTGCACAGGTTTTTTGTCCTCGGCAGCCATCGGCTGAGCGGCAGCCCACCAAGTGGCGAGCTTCGCATGGTTCTCGTCTTTTTTACCCTCTTTCGCGAGCAGTTCACCCGCGCGGGCCAGTTCCTTACCGTTGTCTTCAAGGACGCCAACCTTGGCACCGTCAAGGCCCACTGCCTTGTAACCCATAAACGAGTTTTCTTTATCAGCCTTGTAACGCTCATAGGTAGCTGGAGCCACCTGCTCAAGATTTTTAGAAGCATTGAAATCTTGTTTGAAGCCAATGGCAGGGCCACCCAGCAAACCGGCCGAGAGCATACCAACACCACCAACCATACCAATCGCTACCGCACCGCCTTTAGGGAATCGCTCAGAAACGACTGCCAGCATGGTTGGCCAAAGGAAGGTTTTGCCACAGGCATAAACTGTTGCAGCAACCACGCACAGAACCACCGTTTGAGCACTGCTAAGGAGCGTCAGACCAGTGGCGCCAAGGATGGCACTGACAAAAAGAAGGCCCAGAGGAGAGATCTTGTGGACGATAGGACCAGCGACAAAACGCAGGCAGAACATCAGCATCGAAGTGTAAACGAAGAGCATCAGCCCCTTCATTGGGCTAGCCATGATAGAACCTGTGATTTTGCTGATCCAGGAATCTGTTCCAAGTTCGACATAACCCACCAAAGCGTGAATGATCAGCAACACTAGCATCAAGGGAGCAAAAACAGTTTTGATCATGCCTCCCAAGGTGACACCTGCGCCAGCAGCCTCGGATTTTGGGAACTTTTGCCCGAAGAGCATGAGTCCGTAAAGGATCACAGGAACCAGGAAAAGAGACATCTGGATCTTCCAATCCACAGCCGCAGAAATCACTTCGCCAGCTTCATTGGTCTTCGCAGACATGAAGGCTGAGGAAAGACCGCCAATGACCAAACCAGCAGGCCAGCCTGCATGCAGGATATTCAGATAATGCGCCCGGTTGTTAGGGAACAAAGTTGCCGTCAAAGGATTCACCACAGCTTCGCAAAGACCATTTCCGATGGCGAAGATGAACATGCCCCAAAAGAGACAGTTGAATGCCGCTTCCTTGCCACCGCTGGCAAATGCTGCAGGTGCAGCAAGCGTGATGACAGCAGAGATGAAATGGAGACCGAAGGCCAGAAGCATCAGTTTGCCGTAACCCACCTTATCAGCGATCAAGGAACTGAGGATGATCACGATACCGAAGCCGGTAAGACCACCACCCGTGATGGCACCGAGTTCCGTCATGGTGAATCCGAACTGTTCAGCCCACTGGCCGAGAATACCTCCACGAACGGAGTAGCCGACGCCGGCGGCGAGGATGGCCATGAATCCGGCCCAGAGGAGCCGGCTGGCGTTAGGTGCTATGCCTTCTGATTTTGCTGACATGTGTGTGTTGTATTGGGTTGATTGCGGATTTGCGATGGGTGAATCGGGAGTGCCTTAACGTCGGGAATGACCCCGTCCTGGCAAAGCGGGCTTGTTTTAGGTGGGGCAAATGGTGCTCACAAGGAAAAAAGTGGGCAGAAACGTATCAATGCCCGCCAATTTCGACGGGTTTATACCCGCCACGGCTCCGGAAGTAGAAGAACAGGCCCAAATAACAGACCAGCATGAAGGTGGGCAAGATGGCGATGGTGGTGAAGGCCCCGCGCTTGTTGGCGGCCTGGACGGCTTCGAGCTGCTTCTGCTCTGGTGCAGGCAGCGCCTTGATCTTTTCCTGATCAAGGGTCGGCGTGAGACCAAACATGCCGTCTTTGGACTCGCCCTTCACCTGAGCATAGAGAGCTGCATGTTCCGTAGAGCTGAGCCTTTTCTCCATGTCCATGTCCTGCTTGTAACCGATGTAGGGGCTGCCCAGAACCCCGAGAAACAAGACACCCACGGCGGAAACGCCATTGAGAGTCAGCGCGCCGCCTTTGGGGAATTGCTCGGAGGTCATGCCCAGAGTCGTGCTCCAGAGGAAGGTCTTGCCCAGGGCGTAGATCGTCGAGGCTCCCAGGATCGCCCAGCCGACGGAATTCGACAGCAGCAGCAGGCCCACGATGGCGATGGAAGCACCAATGACCAGCAGGCCGATGGGCGAAAAACGATGGACGATAGGGCCCGCGTAAAACCGCAGCACGGTCATGACGGCGGAGACATAAACAAAGATCCAGGTCTCAAAATTGGGGAAATCAGGCCCACTGAGTTTCAGCAGGTCAGGCATCCAGCCATCCGTGCCCAGTTCCGTGGTGGCCAGTGGCCCGATGGTGATGAGCACCACCAAGAAAAGCCAGTTGCCAGGGGAACGGGTGTAAATGAAAGCCGCTGCGCCGATGACGGCCCCCATCGTCGCCGATGAGACCAAGGAGACCTGCTTCCCGGCCATCTGCATGATGGCAAAGTAGAGCAAGGAACCCAGGATGAAGAAGCCGACACCGCCCACTTCCTTCAGCATGTCGCGATAGCTGACACCCGCGGCCACACGCTCATTGACAGGGAACATGCGTGGCAGCGTGAGCACCGCGTAAATGACCAGCGGGATGAAGCACAGCGAGTATTTGAACTGCCAGCTCTGCGCCTCACACAAGGCCGTAGCCAGGGCTCCGAGAGCGAGCCCCGCCGGCCAGCCAGCGTGCAGGATGTTCAGCCACTTGGCCTTATCCCGAGGGAACATGGTGGCGACCACCGGATTCACAAAAGCTTCCACCGAACCGTTGGCAATGGCGATGAGCAAGGTGGCCCAGTAAAAGGAAGAGTAACCCGTGGCCTGCACCGTGAGGATCAAGGAGATGGTGTGGCAGGCGATGGCAAAGAGAGCGACCAGCTTGTAGCCGATGCGGTCAATCACCAGGCTGAAAAAGATGATGCTGATGGCAAAAGGCCACATGCCCGCGCCGCCGATGTTGCCTTTCTGCTGCTCGGACAGGTTGAACTCATTTTGGAGCTGCAACATGGTATTCGCCCGCACCCCGAAAACAAAGGAGGTGGCAACGAGGGCGATGAAACAGGCCCAGAACAACTTCATGTCGGGCGCAGTCGAAGGGGCGGCAGATTTGGAACTCATGGTCGGAAGAAACGCGGGCGATTACAGAGAAAAGGCCTCCGCACGGCAATCACTTTTTGCACGTGGGAGGCCCAAAAACACAGATTTGGTTATTCCTGGAGGAAGACGAAGACGCCTTTTTTGTTACCCACCACGACATCCAGCTTGCCGTCTTTGTTGACATCGCCAGGGGTCACCTCGGTGCCCACACCGCTGTTGTCGTCGATCAGGTTCGCCGTGAAGGTAGCGCCGCCTTTGCCGTCAGGTTTGATCTTGAACCAGTAAAGCACCGGGGCGGCATTCGGCTCATCGTCCTTCAGCGGGCCGTGGGCCCAGCGGCGCTTGCCCGTCACCAGATCCAGCACGCCATCGCCATCCATGTCGGCGAGCTGCATGGCGTGAAGCTGGCTGAATTTCACGCCCACCGGGCTATCTTCCACGGTGCTGCCCATGAGCTTGTGTGCCGTGAAGCTGCCATCTTTATTTTGCTCATACCAGCTCAGGCCAAAGCCGTGCGCATCGTGGCTGCTGATGACGTCGTTGCGACCATCGGCATTCACATCGTTGACCAGGATGAAGGAACCGCCGCGTGCGCCTTCGGGGGCAAAAGCTGCCGCATGGAAGACCCAGTCCTTGTCTTCCTTCATGTCTGCAGGCTGTTCAAACCAGCCTTCTTTCGTCAGCAGGTCCGCACGGCCATCGCCATTCACATCGCCAAAGCCATAACCATGAGTGTAGCGAAAGTATTTCTTATCATTCTCCTCAGTCACCGGCGTGATGGGGCGGAAGCGGGCTTTGCCAAAGGGGGCGGCCCAGTCAATTTCAGCAAAGCCCAGGCGGCCACCTTTGGAAGGCTGGACACCGTCACTCGTGTGGCAGACAAGCTCCGGTTTGCCATCGCCATTCATGTCGCCCAGCGTAGGGGACTCATTATCGGTGATGTCAAAAATGGTGTGGCGCGTCCAGTGACCGCCTTTGTTCTGCGGGTTCTCAAACACCCAGGTCTCCTTGCCCGGCCAGGAAAAGACGAGGATGTCACTCCAGCCATCGCTGTTGAAATCGTGGGTGTAGGTCAGGAAATAGTCGCTGTAGCCCTTGCCGGGATCGTAGGCCTTGTCGGCAGGCTTGGTGTATTCGACGCGCTCTTTAAAATCAGGCCCCTTCCAGATGTAGGGCCCGGCACAGATATCGTTGTCGCCATCGTGATCGAAATCCGCAAAGTGGGCCCCTTCCGCCACGAATTCCTCCGTGAGGGTGATTTTTTTAAACGTGGGCGCGGCCTGGGCGGACAGGGCCGTGAGAGCGAGAAGGGTAACGAGGCAGGACTTCATGAGCGGAGGCAGAAAACAGGGTTTGGCGACAGTATCTTGCAG
>DMMK01000399.1 GCA_003453085.1 Verrucomicrobiales bacterium | reverse complement strand
CCCGCCGGCCGCGGCAGACGTGTATAAGCGACAGACCCACGCTTGATGCCTGCGCCGCCGATGATGGCGGTGTAGCAGTAAGGCCAGTGGTCGCGACCATCGGCACTGTTGCCATTGCCGGAAGTGGACACCCCTTTTTCGGGGCTGCGGCCAAATTCGCCCAGGGCAACGACCAGGGTCTCATCCAGCAGGCCACTGGCATCCAGGTCTTCGAAAAGGGCGCTCAGGCCCTGGTCGAGCATAGGCCCGCTCTGGCTTTTCATGCGCTGGGTGAGGCCCACGTGATGATCCCAGGAATGGTTGTCCGAATTTGCCACCTTGGGCCAGATGAGCTCCACCACGCGGGTGCCAGACTCGATGAGACGGCGCGCCAGCATACAGCTTTGGCCAAAGGTGTTGCGGCCGTAGCGATCGCGCAATTTTGGCGACTCACGATCCAGGGCAAAGGCATCGCGGGCGCGGCCACTGGCGATGAGGTTCAGCGCTTGGTTGTAGTAGCTGTCTAGGCTCAGGTCCTTCACGGCTTCCTCGATGGCCGGCATCTGGTCGTTGATGGCATCGCGTAACTTCGCCCGGCGCTGGAGGCGCACGCTGAAGAGGTCAGGGCGCAGTTGCAGATCTTCGATCTTGATGCGGTCCATCTTGCCCATGTCCAGGTCATCCCCATCGGGATAGAGGGTGTAGGGATCGTAAGCCTTGCCCAGGAAACCCGCAGTGCCGCCTTTGCCCACGACGTTGGATTCCTGAAGCGGGCGCGGCAGCATCACGAAAGGAAGCATCGGCTCATCCATCGGCTTCAGACGGATGATGTTGCTGCCGAAGTTCGGGAAGTCCTTCGCATTCGGCGGCTCAAGCTGGCCGGAGGGGCTCACCTTGTCCGTGGTGTAGCCCGTCATGATCTGGTAGATGGCCGCCGTGTGGTTGAACAATCCGTTAGGCGTGTAGCTCATCGAATTGATCGTCGTGAACTTGTCATTCACCTTCGCAAGCTGGGGCAGGATCTCGGTAAAATGATGGCCGGGGATCTTCGTGGGGATCGTCTTGAAGGCGGAGCGCACCTTGTCCGGCACGTTTTCCTTCGGGTCCCATAGGTCCAGATGGCTGGGGCCACCCTGGAGGTAAATCATGAGCACGTGCTTCGCCTTGCCCCAGCCCACACGGCCCGCCGCAGCGGAGTTCACGGAGGCGGCCTGAGCTCGAAACATATTGTTCAGTGTCAGCCCTATCATGGACGCCCCGCCGATGCGCAGAATGTCCCGCCGGGTCATGCCCAGGTCTTTGTCACAGAGGTCTTTGCCGAGGGCTCCAGGGATGCGAAACATGGCGGTAGGGGTGGTGGATGGTCGAAAGTTTACCCATTCCGGCCTAACAAAGACAAGAATGAAATGCTACCCAGCCGTTACGATGCGGACGGGCTTATCTTGCCTCCATGGGCAAAATCGCCTGGATTCCGTTGGAAAGTCCATTCCACGGATGGAATCAGCCATCCGCTTGAACGCCAGCGGTCTGAAACGCATCCAAAGGATTCACTGCTCATGCGCCATTCCCTGTTCGCCGCCCTAACTCTCTTCACAGCCTCTTGCGGGGCCAATACGACCGAACTCACCGCCGCAGCGCGCACCCGACTTCCCGTTTCCGATACCAGCTTTGCCACACGTCTTTGCCATGCAGCGCTGGACCGCACGGCGAACACGGTGCGGTATGATGGAGCCTACGTGCGCATCCCCTACCCCGGCGGCGATGTACCTGCCGATACGGGTGTGTGCACGGATGAAGTCATCCGCAGCTACCGCAGCCTGGGATTCGACCTGCAAAAGCTGGTGCATGAGGACATGAAACGGCACTTTTCCTCCTATCCCAAAAACTGGGGCCTGCCCAAACCGGACACGAACATTGACCACCGCCGGGTGCCGAATCTGCAAACCTTCTTCAAGCGCCAAGGAGCCTCCATGCCCATCACTCAAAAGGCTGCCGATTATCTTCCTGGTGACCTCATCACCTGCACGGTGGCAGGCAAACTGCCGCACATTGCCCTCGTCGTTCCAGCTCCCGATGGAGGCGATACGCCCTGGATCGTCCACAACATCGGCAGTGGTCCCCAGTTAGAAAACCGTCTCTTTGAGTTCCCTCTCACGGGACACTACCGCTGGCATCCGGTGAAGTAGAGAAGCAATGCGATTGCCTACCAGATCGGCTCCGTTTTACTTTTTTGGTTAGGCTCATTTTTCACGCACGAGAAGGCTTGCCATCTCACAAGAGCTACCGTTAGCCTGCGCCGATGAGGCTACTGCTCCTGTTTCTCTTTTCTTCAACGCTCATGGCTGCGGATAAACCCCTGGCGGAATCCGCCGCCAAAGCTGCCACCAAGCTTAAGGCGGGCGGCATCGCCACCGCAGAGAGTCTGGATGGCAAGGTGGCTTTTGCGGGCTTCGCATCGCCCCAGGAGAACTCAAAAGATTATCATGAAAAGGTGCTTTTCGAGATCGGCTCCATCACCAAGGTTTTCACGGGCCTGCTCTTAGCGCAAGCGGTGGTGGAGGAGAAAGTGACCTTAGAGACGCCCCTTTCAAAGCTGCTCGATCCCAAGCTAAAGTTTGAAGATCCCCGCATCGCGGCCATCACGCTAAAACAGCTTTCCACCCATACGAGTGGCCTGCCACGCCTGCCGGGCAACCATGCCGCCGGGGTCAAAGACGGCGATCCTTATGCCGGATATGATGAAAAGCTGATGCTCGATTTCCTCACCCATACCAAGCTGGAGGGTGAGGGGCCTTACCCATGCAGCTATTCCAATCTCGGGGTCGGTCTGCTGGGTCATCTGCTGGGCAAGGTCTATGGCACCTCTTGGGAAGAGGCCGTGGTCAGCAAGATCTGCCAACCGCTGGGATTACAGGACACACGAATGACGATCACGAGCAACCTGTTGCCTTTGGCGGCTCCTCACGAGGATGATCAACCGGCCAAATCCTGGCACTTCGATGCCGTCGCCGGGGCAGGAGCGTTGAGATCCACCACCACCGACCTCGTCAAATTTGGTCAGGCCATGGCGAAACCCGAATCTACCCCTTTGGCCAAAGCCTTTGCCCTCGCCATGCAACCCCATGCAGAAGTCCCTGGTGATGGTCACATCGGCCTCGGCCCATTTATCTCTAAAAGCGACGGCCACCTCACCTACAATCATGACGGCGGCACGGGCGGCTATCGGTCCGGTTTGCAGGTCATCCCAGCAACCCAGACCGTGCGGGTGGTGCTGATCAACAACACCGAGTTGGACGGCGGGGCGGTCATCGCTGGCACCCGTGTGGAAGTACCGAGGGTCATGCCCCAGGAGATCACGCTGGAGGGCGAAACGCTGAAGGAGTACCCCGGCGTGTATGCGCTGAGTCCTGACGCGCGCTTTACGATTTTGCTGCGCGATGGCCAGCTCTGGGCACGACTCACCGGACAGGCTTTCCTGCCGATGTTTGCG
>DMMK01000264.1 GCA_003453085.1 Verrucomicrobiales bacterium | reverse complement strand
CACCCCAATTACAGGCACACCCAACACACCCGCCTGTCCATTTCGACGGCCATTGGGTTTGACCATTACTTCGACAATCCCGATCTCGCCCCCTACGGCGGCGGTGACTTTGTGCTGAACGTGCTTCCGGGCAGCACCATCGCCTTTGATATCAAGGCAGGTCCAGTGTTCATCACGGTTTACAACCGCACTTCTGTCCGTCCGGCTGTCCGCAATGACTTCGCCCTGACGCAAAACCAAGTGTTTGGGGTCCTTCAGAATGACACCGGGGTGGCCGCCAACTGGCGCATCAACTCCGATTGGACACTGGCCCTCAACTACATGCATTCTTTTGCCGATCCTCTTGAGGAAGCTGAAGAAGGCACTGTGGACGCTGTCAATGACTCCCAGAACTTTGGCCGCACCACGGATTCCCTCCACGGTTCCCTCAGCTACAGCCCCACGGGTAGCTGGGTGGCTGGCGTCGAAGGCGGCATCACCAGCCTCCTTTACAATGGTGGCTTCAACAACGACGGCACGCTCAGCAACTTTGGTGGTTTCTTTGTTCTGCCTGTGGGTGATACCACCTACATCCGTCTGGCGGCTGGTTACCAGAACTTCGACTTTGAAGATGTCCGCTTCGCTAAGGGGTCGAAATTCTTCCCACGAATTGGTGTCATTCCAGGTGTTTCTCCTGGCACCCCTCTGACCAACGAAGACAACAATGACCTCAGCGACTTCTACTACGGCGTCACCATCAGCAATCAGTTGAATTCCCGCGTCAGCCAGTCCCTGTCCTTTGGTCATGAGTCTTCCCTGAACGTCACGTCGAACTTCATCACCTCTGACTACATCAACTATGGTCTTTCGGTCATCGCCTGGAAGGGCAGCCGCATCTCCATCAGCGGTTATTACGAAGATGCTGAAGCTTCTGGCGGTGCTTACGCTCAGGATCTCGCCCAGTATGGTCTCGACTTCCATGTCGCCCATCGCGTGTCCTCCAAAATCAGTCTGGGTGCCGGTTATCACTTTGGCCGCACCAATTCAAATGCCGTCGGGGATTTTGCAAGTTTCGGCAATTTCGACCAGCACGCATTTAACTTTGACCTGACCTATGTGCTTTCGCCGAAGTGCAATGTGTCCCTGGGTTATCGGTATTACATCACCGATGTCACCTCTGGAGCTCCTGGCTTCGATAACCAGGACTTTGAGCAGAACCGCGTCATTCTGGGCGTCAATTACAACTTCTGATCTGTTTCGGGCTGCATTTCTCGCCCGTTCGATTACTTTATCTGACTGCCATGTCTGTTTTTCGCACCTGCGCTTTTATTCTTATCGCTTCCGCCAGCTTTTCTTTGGCGCAGGATCCGGGTTTTCGTGAAATTGACGAGCGCCGTGCCGCTGCACCGACACCTGCCCCAACGGGCGATGTGGCTCGTTCTGCCGCTGTTCTCAATTCGATGGATGTCCTTGATGACACCCAAATCATCGAGTCTGGAGATCTCATCAGCATGCGCGTGGTCGAAGATCGCCGTGAGCCCCAGCAAATGCGCGTGGGTGCCACGGGGGAAGTGACGGCTCCGCACATTGGCCTCGTCAAAGCCGCTGGCCGCACCTGCCGTCAGCTTGCTTTTGAAGTGAAGCGCCGTCTCGAGCAGAACTACTACAATTCCGCCACCGTTGTGGTGTCCATTGACCTCAAACGTCAGGACGATCCAAACGCCCGCGTGCGTTACGGCAGCTCTGAAATTGATTTCTTCACGGTTTATGGCCAGGTGCTTCGCCAGGGCAAATACGAGCTGCCTCAGGACGAGGACATCACCATCAGCCAGGCGATTCTTCGTGCGGGCGGATTTGCCCAGTTTGCCAATCCTCAAAAGGTAAAGCTGGTGCGCAAGACCGCCCAGGGCAACAAGACCATTCTGGTGAATCTGGACAGCATCATGCGTCAGGGAAACCTCGACTACGACGTGTACCTTCGCAAAAACGATGTGATCATCGTGGACGAGAAAAAAGTGAACTTCTAAGGCCCTCGCTGGTTAGATATAGGGTCTTTTTGAACTTGTGCGTGTCCTGAACTTTCGAATGCAAAGGCCGCTTTGGCGTGGCATCATGCACGTCCGTGCATCTGCCACCACAGATGACTCTATCTTTTTGCCGTGAACAATCCTCCTCCGAACCTTCTGGATGCCAACTTGGCTCTGCCTGGGCAGAACCCATCCACCAACCTGAACCGGATTCATGAGACTTCGGCCAAGTTTCAGCGCTATCGCCTGTTGCTGGCCCGCCGCTGGTGGTTTCTTTTGCTGACTGCGAGCATCGGGGTTTGCATTGCGGCGTTGCAGATCATGAACAAGCCGGTGAACTACACCTCACTGGCCAAGCTGGTGGCTGGTGGCCGCATGGTGGCACAGGGAGACTTGAACTGGCAGGAGACCATGCAGGACTTTTACGGGACGATCACCGAGACCCTGGAAAGTGCCGATCTGAAGAAGCGCACCCTTACCCGCGTGCAGGCCCTGCACCCAGACCTCAAGGACTCTGAGGTGGAAATCAAGGTCAGCCAGACCCGTGGTTCAGCCATTTTTAACGTCTTTGCCATCGGTGCAGAGCAGAAGTACACGCAGATTTTCCTCGAAGCTCTGCTGGATGAGTTTGTCTCTTTCCGCCAGCAGATCCGCGAACAGGGATTGGAGCGCGCGCTGAACACTTTCACCGAGACGGTGGTTAAAAAGAGCAAGGAACTCGAAGATCGTGGGGAGAAGCTGGAAGCCTTTCGCAAAGCGAACAACATTGTCACGCTGACC
>DMMK01000598.1 GCA_003453085.1 Verrucomicrobiales bacterium | reverse complement strand
ATAGGGTTCCTTCCGTAAAATAGTGTAGGCCCGGTAAAGCTGCTCTGCCAGGACGACGAGGGCGATCTCATGCTGCAAGGTAAACGAAGACAATGTCCAGCATTCATCAGCTTGCTTGCGAAAAGATTCACTATGGCCGTCGGCCCCGCCGATAATGAGGCTCGCCCGCTTGGTTCCTTGAATGTCTTTTTGCTCAATCCAACGTGCTAGATCCAAGCTGCGATAAGCTTTCCCGCGTTCATCCAGGATCAGGCGCAGGCTGTCAGCACTGGCATTGAGAAGTTGTGCCTCCACTTGGTCACGCGGCCCTTCTTTAATCACCACATGCTCCACTTTGGCCACACGCCGCAGCCGATAGAGATAATCCTCCAGTCCCAACTTGGCCCAAGTCAGGGCTGGTTTTCCAACAGTGATGATTCGCCAATGCATAAATGATAATCGGGCAGAAAGCAGCCTGCTCAATGATGTGGTAATTATAATAAAAGCGGAAAATTAAGCTTCTATTACAGTCACGCTTTGGCATTGATGTTGCATAATCTTAAAAATTCACTAGATTTCGAAAGCGAATTCAAAAAAACGCCTCACGCCATGTTAAACTCTCTGACGCTCTCCCGGCTCCGTCTCCCACTCCTGGGTTTTACCGTTGCGGCACTCTCCTCGTGTTCCATGCCTCCCCGTGAAGCCTGGAATCAGATCCAAAGCAAAGGCTTGATCAGCTATTATGTGGGCAAATCTTCCGGCGCGCCTCTGACTTCCAGCAGCTCCCGCCAGTCTCTCGCCGTCAATACGACCCCGACGATGGCACCTAGACGTCAAGCTCCAGCCATGACCCCGGCTAGCAATCTGCCAGTGGCGCGGGCAGTTGGCGAGCTTCCTGGTTACGTTCGTTCCCCCTACACCACCCCTGGTCGTCTCGTAGATGTGCGCGGCATGGGTCCTGGATCCAAAGTGGTGTGCCCTTACACCCAGAAACCTTTCATCGTGCCCGGCGGCATGAACGAAGCTGCAGCACCCCGAATCGCAGCCAATCCCCAGCCCAAGGTCCAAACTGAGCCGCAACGCCAGACGAAACCACGCACCAGCGTGACCGTACCGGTGACACCCTCCGCCCCTAGCAAAGTGGCTGCGATGACACCCGCACCCGAGCCCAAGCTGGAGCCCGCGCCTGCTCCCGCCCCGGCGCCTGCTCCCGCTTCTGAACTCCCCTATGGCAGCTCCATCCCTGGCCGTGCAGGCTTCGTGAACAGTCCCTACGCCGCCAAGCACCAGTTGGTGGATGTGACAGGACTGCCGACCGGCATGGAAGTGAAATGCCCTTACACAGGCAAACTCTTCCGCGTGCCACCGCAGTAGCATCTTCTTCAATTCCTCGTTGTGAAAAACCCCGCCAGCGAAAGCAGCGGGGTTTTTTTGTGGTCTCGAACACAAAAAAGCCGCGATCCCAAGAAGGAATCGCGGCCTTCAAAAAGGCGAACAACATCAAACCTTAGCCAGCACCTTTTCCACACCCGTGACGATCTCGCCGATACGGAAGTTGAGGCCATCGGTTTTGCAGACGGATTGGATCTTCGGATCTGCGAGGCTTGCGCGCAGCAGCATGGCCAGTTGGCCGTAACCATAGACGCCAGCATCATTCATCTCCACGACGATGATGTGCTTGTACTTGGCGAACAGCGTGTCCAGTTTGGCGGGCATCGGATGCAAGTGACGCAGGTGCGCTGCGCCCACCTTATGCCCTTCGGCACGCAGGCGGTTCACGCTTTCCTTGATCGGACCGTAACTGCTGCCCCAGCCGATGAGGAGGGCATCGCCTTCCTGGTCGCCATGCACCTCGGGCAGAGGCAGGCTGTTGGCCAGGGCCACCAGCTTGTTGCGGCGTTTGTCGGTCATCTTCTGGTGCATCTTGGGGTTGCCACTGGGGTGGCCCCATTCGTCGTGCTCCAGGCCGGTGACATGGGGGTAACGACCGCTGGCCATCTTGCTCCCGGGAGGTGCATGGCGGGTCACTTGGTCCAGCGGATACGGTTTGAAATCCGCAGGACGCTCCGCCAGATCCAGGCCGGGCTCCACCCAGTGCTGATCGAGGTCGGGCTCGGTGAAGGCTTCGATGCGGCTGCTGAGTGCCTGGTCGCTCAAAATGATGACTGGGCAGGAGTATTCGCGGGCTAGTTTGCCAGCCTCAAGCGCAATGTAAAAGCAGTCCTCCACATCCTTCGGGGCGAGGACGATGCGCGGGCAGTCGCCATGGCTTCCGTAGATGGCCTGGAGGAGATCGCTCTGTTCCACGCTGGTGGGCAGGCCAGTGGACGGGCCACCACGCTGGACATTGATGACGATGAGCGGGATCTCCGCCATGCTGGCGTAGCTGAGCGCCTCCATCTTCAGGCTCAGGCCGGGGCCTGCACTGCCAGTCACGGCCAGATGGCCGGAGTAGGCTGCGCCTATGGTCATGGACACAGCGGCCAGTTCATCCTCCGCCTGCACATACAGGCCACCATATTTCGGCAGCTCGCTGCGTAAGGTTTCCATGATGCTGGACCACGGCGTGATGGGGTAGGCCGAGCCGTAACGAACCCCGGCGGCGATGAGGCCCATGGTCATCAGCGTATTGCCATCTGTACTGAGGCGGTGCTCATCTGTGTGTTCACCTTCTTCAAAGTTAAAGGTGCCCATGTCGCCGATGGGGTAGGCGTAACCAGCATCAAAGGCCAGCATGGCATTGCGCAGCACGCTCTCATCCTTCTTGCCGAACTGCCGACTGACGATGCCCGAGAGCTTCTCCTTATCCAACTGATAAACCGCGCACAGCAGGCCCAGAACGAACATGTTTTTTCCGCGATCCCTCGCGCTGCCGCCGATGGCCTCCACGGTTGCCGCCGTAAAAGGAACGCCGATGTGGTGGATGCCACGCTCGCTCTTCAGTTCTGTCACTTCGCCACTGTCGTAAAAGCAGATGCTGTCGCTTATACA
>DMMK01000035.1 GCA_003453085.1 Verrucomicrobiales bacterium | reverse complement strand
GGGATGGACTGAGGTGGGAGGCCGGTGAGATCAAAGGCAAACCGGCGTGCCAGAGTGGCGGCATCCGCATCGGGGGCAGGCTGAAGGTTTTCTGCCTCCAGTCGTGCCAGGATGAAATGATCAATGGCATTGCGCGGCCAGTTGGTTTGTTTGACCGGGCCAGGAGGTTTAGTGATGGGCAGTTGAAAGGACCAAAAGCTGCCATCGGCTTTGGGGCTGCTGTGACCACCCTTGGCTGCGGGGGCTTCATCACGCGGATCATGGGCACCGCTGGCGATCCAGGTTTTCAGATCCTCCAGCGCGGCGGCGGGCAGCTTTTTCTTGGGCGGCATCTTCAGGTCGCGGTCTTCATAGCTGACCACTTTCCAAAGGAGGCTTTCTTCGATCTTGCCCGGGATGATGCTGGGGCCGGAATCGCCGCCGGTCTGCCAGCCGTCCCGGTGATCCAGTCTGAGACTGCCCTTTTGCTTGTCGGCACCATGGCATTCCGTGCAGTGCTCGATCAGCAGCGGGCGGATGCGTTTTTCAAAAAATTCCGACGGTTCAGCCACCGCTCCCAGGCCCGCAGCGGGCAGGAGGGGCAGAATCCGGCAGGCAAGGCGAGAAACGGCGTTCAGCATGGGCGGTGAGAGCAAACGGTGCCGGGTCAAAGGCTCTTTCACCAGGGGGCTGCTTGGTCATTTTCATCCAGATAAGTGGGCACAATCATAAACGGCGTTGCCTTTGGGTGCGTAGTTCCTTTACTGTCACTTTTTCCATGCGCTTCCTTCCTCTCAGCGCAGCCTGGTTCTGTATGTCCATGGCTGTCCACGCAGCACCTGCTTCACGGCTGGTGTGGCAGCCCGTGCAGGAGTACTTCATCCGCATCCAGCCGGGCAGGGCCCCGGTGCCGGTGGAGGGCACCCAGCGGCTGAACTCCTTCGTGGCTTACACGCATCTCGGCACGGACTTTGGCTTTCATGGTCCTGCGGCACACACCATCCAGTGGCAGACGGACGAGATTTGCGTGAGCCTGGGGCAGGATCCGGATGCCTGGGCTGGCATCTGGCATAGCCTGGCTGGGCTGGCGCGCGAGAACGCCAAGTCGCTGAATTTTGCCGCGCCTTGGCCGTCCTTTATCAGTGCCCGTTACCAGCCCAAGATCAGCAGTGTGATGATCCAAGCCAAGGGGCAGGGGCGTCTGAAACTGGAAATTAAGTCCAATGAGCAGCAGATGCTCTGGGAGCACATGCTGGATGTGCAGGCACCGAACTGCGAAACCTATGTGCTGCCCGTGCCCACGCTGGCCATGCCGAATGCCAAGCTGATCAACTGGACGGCGGAACCAGGCAGTGAAATCTGTGTCACCAGCCTGAACCTGGGCATGGAGCTGCCTGCGGTTCCCTTTGATGAATACGTGGTGGCCGCGTCCTATGCCAAGCTGGCGCGTTGCTATGATCCTGCGTCCGGTTTTGTCAAAGACCGTGCGCACATCGAAGACGGCGCCTTTGAGTCTCTTGCTTCCACTGGCATGTTTGCCCTGGCCACGGCCGCGCTGTCCCAGCCGCCGCTGGAACTGGTGAGCCCCAAGGAGGCGGCCAAAATCATCCGCACCATCCATCGTTCGGCCCGTGCCCTGGATCGTCCCCTGGGGCTGCTGCCGCACTTTGTCCGGCGCAGTGCGACGGGTTACGTCATCCATCCTGGCACCGAGTACAGCACGGTGGACACGGCCATTTTTTATCACAGCCTGCTGCTGGCTGCGCAGGGTGTGGGAGATGAGGAACTGCACCAGGAACTGGCTTCAGCCGTGGACCAGATTGATTTCAAGGCTCTGCGTCTGCCCAATGGCAGCCTCAGTCACGGAATGAAGGATGATGGCAAGACGTTGCTGCCTCATGGCTGGACGGATTGGGGCGGTGAATCCGCCCTCGTCATGATGCTGGAGCGCATCTCCAATGACAATGCTCCGCGCGTGAAGATGGAGCGGCCCGGCCAGTCCTGGCAGGGCACGGGATTCATCCCAGAAGTGCAAAGCCTCTTTTATCCCGACTTCGACCAGGATGTGCCGGATGCCCTGGATGGGGTGAAGTGGCTGAGTGCGCGCACCCGCATGCTGCAGTCGCAGCGCGACTACATCCAGCGTACCTGGCCGGACAGCCTCGCGGCCAAGATCGGCATCTATGGACTTTCGGCAGGCGAGGGGGAGCATGGCGACCGCTACCACGTGGGCGGGGTGGACCTGCCGAACCAGGCGATGATCCATCCTCACTACATCCTCATGTCCGCAGCGTTGACGGCACCTGCCGATACCTATGCGTTGCTGGAGCGCATGGAAAAAGCAGGTTACTTTCCCCCTTGGGGCATGGTGGAAACCATCTGCATCACCGGGCACAGTTATCTGCCGATGATCGGCTCCCTCAATGCTTCGTTTGAGACCATTGGGGCCTATCATCTTCTGGCAAAAAATCGTGGCAGCCCTGACCTCATTTATCAGTCCAGCCGTCAGTCGCCGGAACTTCGCCGCGCTGTGGAATTGTTTTATCCTGCGCCAGTCCAGCCGGTGCAATCTGCAGAACTGAAGCGGGAACCGGATCCGGCGACCTCCGGCGCAAACTGAAGAGTCCTGAGCACAAAAAAGCAGCCATCGAAAACGATGGCTGCTCAAAGGAAGAATGGGCGGTTTACTTCAGGACCTCAAAGGTCTGGCCGATTTTCTTGTCGAGGAAGTCACGCAGCTTGTCCAGGCCCAGGCCGGTTTCAGCCGAGACTGGGAAGATTCTCACGCGCTTGAAGCGTTCCTTCAGCCGTTCCACATTTTCTTCGGCACCTTCCACGTCAATTTTGTTGGCCAGGATGTGCCAAGGGCGCTTGGAGAGTTCCTTGGAATAGAGGGAGACCTCCTTGCGCACGGTTTCCAGGTCTTCGACCGGATCGCGACCTTCGGTGCCCGCAGCATCCACCACAAAGAGCAGGATGCGGCAGCGCATGATGTGGCGGAGGAAGTCATGTCCCAGGCCGATGTTCTGATGGGCACCTTCGATGAGCCCAGGGATGTCGGCCAGTGTGCCTCGGCGATGATCGCCAAAGTGGATCACGCCCACCATCGGCTGCAGGGTGGTGAAGGGATAATTGGCGATCTTGGGCTTGGCCGCGCTCAGCTTGGAGAGCATGGTGGACTTGCCCGCGTTCGGGAAGCCGACAAAACCCGCGTCGGCGATGCTGCGCAGCTCAAAGTGGAAGTAGCTTTCCTCACCATCCACCCCAGGGGTGAATTCGCGCGGTGCCTGGTGGGTGCTGGTTTTGAAGTGGACGTTGCCCTTGCCGCCTTTGCCGCCTTTGCAAAGAACGAAGGTCTGGCCCACTTCAGTAAGGTCGGCGTAGGGCTCGTAACGGGTCACGACTTCACCGGTTTCAGGATCTTCTTCTTCGACGATCTTGGAGACGACGGTGCCGCTGGGGACCTTGTAAACGACATCGTCCGCACTGATGCCAGAGCACATGTTGCCGCCGCCTTTTTGCCCGTCTGCAGCGATGAGCTTGGCATTAAAAAAGTACTGGCGCAGGCTGTTCGTGCTGGAGTCCACCAGGAGGATGATGTCGCCTCCTTTGCCTCCATCACCACCATCCGGGCCGCCTTTGGGGCGGAACTTGCCCCGGTGAAAGTGCATACTCCCATCCCCACCTTTACCGGCGCGGGCATAGACTTTGACTTGATCGACAAACATGAACCGGGCATGTAGCCCTTTTTGTGACCGGATACAAGCCGTTCGCGGATGAAGTTGTGCATGAGAGATCGTGTTTGGTGCTTTTACCCAGGGAATCGGGCTGCTAGAACACCTGGAATGCGCCTTTTTTATGCCGTTTTTCTGCTGCCCATGCTCCTGGCTGCCGCCTCGGAACCGCCTTTTGGCATTCAGGTGGTGGATGCCCAAACGGGGCGCGGGGTTCCCCTGATGACCCTGACGACGACCAATCATCAGGCCTTTGTCACGGACAGCGCAGGCTGGGTGGCCTTTCAGGAGCCGGGGCTGATGGAGACGGAAGTCTTTTTCCATGTCAGCGGTCCAGGATACTCCGTGGCCAAAGATGGTTTTGGTTATGCCGGCGTGCGCCTGCACCCAAAGGCCGGTGAAAAGGCTGAAATCAAAGTGCAGCGCCATAACATCGCCGAGCGGCTTTACCGGATCACCGGGCAGGGGATCTATCGTGACTCAGCCTTGCTGGGGCTGGCAAGTCCGTTGTCCAAACCCAATCTCAATGCCGGAGTCACAGGTCAGGACAGCGTGCAGGCGTTGCCTTGGAAAGGGCGGCTCTTTTGGCTTTGGGGAGACACCAATGTGGCGGGCTATCCCCTGGGCAATTTCCATAGCACCTGTGCCTGGTCAGACCTTCCCGGTAAAGGCGGTCTGGAACCGGAGCACGGCGTGAACCTGGAATACCTGACGACCCAGGAGGGACGTGTCCGCAAAATGGTGCCTACCGAGGAGAAAGGCGTGGTGTGGGTGTTTGGCCTTCTCGCCGTGGCCGACAAGGCTGAAAAAGATCATTTGTTAGGCCACTATGGCCGTTTTGAACGCCTGGACAAACGGGTGGAGCATGGCCTGGTCGAATTCGATGAGGCGGCGGGGCACTTCAAGCCGGTGGTGCAATTGGGCGACGATTCGGATTGGCGGCATCCGGAGGGGAACGCCGTCCGGGTGACTTCGGAAGAGGGGGATTTTTTTTACTTTGCGGAGGGCTTTGCCACCACTCGCGCAAAGGCTGATTACGACAGCCTTTTGAACGCTACCAGCTATCAGGCCCTGGCTTGGTCGGAAGACAAGCAGTCCTACCAATGGCAGTCGGAGCTGCCTCCGGTGACGCAGGCCGCCGAGGCCAAAATGATACGCGATGGAAAGATGCCTGCGGAGAAAGCCCGGCTGCAGGTGCAGGATGCGGCCTCAGGCAAGCCCGTACTCATTCATCGGGCCTCCATCAACTGGAACGCCTACCGCCAATGTTGGATCATGATCGCCTCGCAAAATCTGGGCGTGGAGTCCATGCTCGGCGAAGTCTGGTATGCGGAAGCACCCGCCCCGGATGGTCCTTGGAAGAAGGCGGTCAAGATCGCCAGCCATCCGAAGTACACCTTTTACAATCCCCGCCATCACGTCTTTTTTGATCAGGAAGGCGGACGGGTCATTTACTTTGAAGGTACCTACACGGAGACCTTTTCCGGCAATCCGGTAGCGACCCCGCGCTATGATTACAATCAGGTGATGTATCGCCTGGATCTGGATGACACAAGACTGTCCGCCATGAGGTGAAAAGGTCTGGGGACTCCGAATCGTCTCCTTGATCCGTTTGCCCTTTTCAGAAAGGCTTTTTCGCGTTTGAATGTCAGGAATTCAACCATGATCCCCCCTCCTTTGTTGATGCGCAGTGTTCTCCTGCCGGTGCTGGTGAGCTTGACCAGCTGTTCGTTGACGGATGGGCTGCGCGTGACTGGTACCATGCTGACGGATCGGCATCGCCTCATCGCCATGCCGGATGCTGGATGCACGGATGTCAGCCGCCTGCACGACCTGCATTCTCCCGCCCGAGTCTTGAGGCTCCCCTCAGATCCGGCCAAGGCAGAGGCTGAACTTCGTCTTTTTTTGCAGGAGGCCCGCGAGGCGAAAACGCATGTGACCATTGCCGGTGCCAGGCACTCCATGGGCGGACAGACGATGGGACAGAAGGGCTGTTTTACCGTGGACATGCTGGGGCTGGACTACATCCATCCGCTGACGAAGCGCCCAGGGGAAGACCGCCGGTGGCTGACCGTGGGGGCAGGAGCCCGATGGAAGGACATCATCCCCGAACTGCGTGAGCAGGGCTATGCCCCCAAGGTGATGCAGTCCAACAGCGACTTTTCTGTTGGGGGCTCCCTTTCGGTGAACTGTCACGGCTGGCAGCATAACTCCGAGCCGATTGCGAGCACGGTGGATTCGATCAAAATCATGACCGCCGATGGGCGTGTCCGCCACTGCAGCCGCCGGGAAAACGCCGAGCTGTTTTCGCTGGCCCTGGGTGGCTACGGCCTCTTTGGCATCATTCTGGAGGCTACGTTGGAGGTCATTCCTGACCGGCATTATGCGGCCAAAGCCCAACACGTGACCCCGGCCACTTATGTCGCGACCTTTGAATCCATGACTCAAGGGCAGTCCGATGGCATGGCCTATGGGCGCATCAGTACGGCTCCGAATTCGTTTTTGACGGAAGGTGTGGTGGCCGTCCTAAAGCCAGTGCCCGCACCGGAAAAAAACGGTCATTCATGGCTGCCTGATTCCTTTCTGGCCAATGTGAAGCGTGGTGTGTTTCGCAGTGCCGTGGGCAGTGACCGGGGCAAAAACTTCCGCTGGAACCTGGAGAAGCGTTATGGTGAAACCGGGGGTCTTGTGCAGCGCCGAAGCGACATTCTCAGTGAGCCTGCAGCTCTCTATGGCAACCGAAATCCAAAGGCCACGGAGATCCTCCATGAGTACTTCATCCCCAAAGACCGGCTGGCAGAGTTCCTGGGAAAAATGCGGGCCATCCATCAGAAGGGGCCTTGTCCAGATCTGCTGAACATCACGGTCCGCAATGTGAAGACGGATCGCACCACACGCCTGCGCTACGCCCGTGAGGAGGTCTTTGGCCTAGTCATGCTGTTCCATCAGCGCTGCGGATCCACCACGCAGGAGGAGCAGATGAAAGGCTACACGCAGAAGCTGATTGATGTCGCTCTGGCCTGTGAGGGCAGTTACTATCTGCCGTATCGCCTGCATGCCCGGCAGGATCAGTTTGATCGCGCATACCCCATGGCCCAGAAGGTGTTTGCCTTGAAGCGGCGGTATGATCCTCAAGGGCTTTTTCAGAACCAGTTTTACCAGCGGTATTCAACAAAATAGGCCTTCCCGGAGGAAGGCCTATTTGGAAATGGCTCGATAAGAACCAACCTGGATCAATCCCCGCCTTCGGCACGTTCGATCCCACCACCGAAGCCTTCTTTGGCCGCAGCGATGGCGTAGTCGCGGTTCAGCTTTGTGATCCAGCGCACGCTGATTTCTTTCGGGCAGGCGGCTTCACACTCATACTGGTTGGTGCAGTTGCCAAAACCTTCTTTGTCCATTTGCCGAACCATGCTGAGTGTGCGGCGGGTTTTTTCAGGCTGGCCCTGGGGAAGGGAATTGAGCTGGCCCGCCTTGGCGGACACAAAAAGCATGGCGCTCGCATTTTTACAGGCGGCCACGCAGGCACCGCAGCCGATGCAGGCAGCGGCGTCCATGGCGGCATCGGCCACTTCTTTGCCTACCAGGATGCTATTGGCATCAGGTGCGGCGCCGGTGCGGACGGTGACATA
>DMMK01000070.1 GCA_003453085.1 Verrucomicrobiales bacterium | reverse complement strand
CCGTCAGGTGTTTACAAACGACAGACAAAAGAAGCCGACTGGAAAATTACCACAACGGCACCCCCGAGGAGGACAAAAAGCCCCCCTCCGAGGCCCTCAGGAATTGGGACCATGACGACCGCCACATCCGCTGGGCTGCCCGTGTGGCTTTGGAACGCATGCCTGTGAAGCTGTGGGCGGAGGAGATCCTTGGCGAATCCAAAGGCTGGCGTGGAATCCTGGGTTGTTTGGCTCTCGCACGGGTGGGGGACAAGACAGTGCAGGATCACCTTTTTTCGCGACTCCTTTCACTCGACTGGAAGAGCCTCAGCGAGGAGCAGCAACTGGCGATCTTGCGTGTGATCGGCATCAGTTGGAGCCGCCACGGAGCCCCGTCTGAAGATCAGCAAAAGGCGCTGTTAGTGATGATGGAGCCGCTGTTTCCACAAGCCGCCGAGCGGGAACAGCTCAACCGAGAACTCTGCCGTCTGCTCATCGCGCTGAAATCGCCGCAAGTGATTGCGAAGACGCTGCCTCTGCTGCGGGCCGCCACCACCAGCGAGGACCTGCTGTTTTACCCGCTGCATCTGCGTTACCTCACGGAAGGGTGGGGACTGGACTCCCGGCGAGTGATGTTTGAAGCACTGAACCGCGCCGAACAAATGAATGGGGCGAGCACTTTTTTCAAAGCCATCCAGGACTCCCGCAATGAGATGGCAGCGGCGCTTTCCCCCGATGAGGCGCAATCGCTGGCGGCCCTCATTCATCCGCCCAAACCGGTGGCCCTGACGCCCCATGCGATGCCTGGTCATTCCTATCGAGTGTGGAAAATGGAGGATCTGGAAGGCAAGCTGGACCAGGTGGGTAGCGCAGAGAGATCCTACGACAAGGGCCGTGCTGCGGCCATCAGTGCGCAGTGCGTCTTTTGCCACACGATGAGTCTGGACCGAACTCTGCCCGCTGGCCTCTTTGGCCCCGAATTGATCCAGGTCTCTGCACGGTTCAGCCGCCGAGATCTACTGGACCACATTCTGAATCCTTCCAAAGTGGTAGATGAAAAATACCGATTCCTCACACTCACCCGCACCGATGGCACACAGGTGAGCGGCAGCCTGGAAAGTGAGGATGACGAGCGGGTGGTGCTGAAGCCCAATCCCCTGAGCCCCGAGACGGTGGAGATCGGCAAAAGCCTGATTCGCAGTCGCACTCTGGCCGAAGCCTCCCCCATGCCTGCCGGGCTGCTGAATGCCCTGCGCCTGGAGCAGATCCTGGATCTTTTGGCCTTCATGGAAGCCAGCGGCCAAAAGAAATAGCGATGTGCGCCATCCACCCGCCCTATCAGGACCGTTCCTCCCTGTGACAAACTCCAATCCGCCATTCGACAATTTCCACTTTTCCAGCTAGCCTCCCCCTCCATGAACGCCGCTATCGACCCCATCATCGCCTCCCACATTGAAGCTCTGTGTGCCGCCATCGCCGCAGATCCCGAAGTGCAGGCCGCCCGCAACCAAGCCGAATCTTTCCTGGCTGATGAAGGAGCTGTCTCCCTTTACCGCGATGTGATGACCCTGGGCCGCAGCCTGGAACAGCGCCACCGCAGTGGTGCTGAGATGGAACCCTCCGAAGTCAGCCGTTTCCAGTCCCTGCAGGATCAGGCCGATGCCAGCGAAGTCATCCAGAGCTTCATGGCTGCACAGGACCTGCTGCAGGACGTGGCGAACAAGGTGAACGGCTTTGTCACCAAGACCCTGGAAAAAGGCCGCGTGCCGACTCATGACGAAGTCTTTGGCCAGGCAGGCTGCGGCGAAGGCTGCGGCTGCCACTAAGGCGCATTTCGTTTGAACCCCAGTGTTCAGGAAGCCGCCTCAAACGTCCCTGAACGCTGATTTCCCATGCCCCCCTCCGCCCCCATTTTCGAGGCCCGTGCCTTGCGGAAAGTTTACCATACCGGTGAGCTGGACGTGGTGGCCCTGCATGGGGTGGACATCCAGTTTCACTCCAGTGAGCTGGTGGTTCTGCTGGGGGCCTCCGGCAGTGGCAAATCCACCTTGCTGAACATCCTGGGAGGGCTAGATACTCCCACCAGCGGTCAGCTGCACTACAAGGGCTGGGATCTCACCGGAGGTGATGAGCGGACGCTGACGCTCTTTCGCCGGAACTGCGTGGGCTTTGTCTTCCAATTTTACAACCTCATCCCCAGCCTGACTGCGCGGGAAAATGTGGCCCTGATCACGGACATTTCGCGGGATCCCATGAAACCGGAGGAGGCCCTGGCCCTGGTAAATCTGCAGCACCGCATGGATCACTTTCCCAGCCAGCTCAGCGGTGGTGAGCAGCAGCGTGTGGCCATCGCACGGGCGATTGCCAAAAAACCGGAGGTTCTGCTCTGCGACGAACCCACCGGGGCGCTGGATGTGAACACGGGCATTGCCGTGCTGGAGGCCGTGGAGCGAATCAATCGGGAGCTGGGCACCCTGACGGTCATCATCACGCACAATGCCGACATGGCCGGCATGGCGGACCGGGTGCTACATCTAAAAGACGGGCAGATCGTCAAGTCTCACCGCAACGAAACGCGGGTGCCGGTGACGAGCCTGAAGTGGTAGACAACATCCTCAGGCCAGCCGCGCCTGCGGCCGCCACAGCCACTTCATGGCGAAGACACCGATCCAGGGCGCAAGACCGGCAATCACCAACCCTAGATCATAGGAGCCCGTGCTGTCGGCCAGTTTGCCGAACCAACGATGCAACGGTGAAGTGATGACCCACACCCAAAAACTGAGCAGCCCGGTCAGGCGGCCCACATGCTCCTCAGACAGTTCCTGCACAAAAGTGTAGTAACAGGGGAAAAGTGCCAGGGCCCCTGCCCCAATGAGCAGCAGCACCCCGAGCAACAGCCATCCCTGGCCCAGCCATGGCAAGGCCACACTGAGCGATGTCAGCCCGCAAGCGGCAGCATACACCCAACGGCGCGACTGATGCGGAGAGCAGTGGAAACGCCGAACCAGCCACAGAGAGGCCACGCCTGCCATGACGCAGCCCACATCCGTAGAGATGTAATAGAGTGAGTTAAAATGCAGAGCTTCGCCCTCAGCATATCCGCGTCCGGTTTGCAGAAACTTCATCATCCAGACACGGTACATGTGCCACACCGTCTGGGTGCCCGTGATCAGCAGGGCCAGGGCCCAAAAGCTGGGGCTGATGAGAATACTGCCCAGGCTGACAGGAGCCACGGTCACCTCACGAACAGGCACATCCAGGTCGCGAGGCCGCAGCATGAGAAACCAAGCCACCACCCAAAGCAGCCCCGAAGCCCCCACCACGACGAAGGCCGAGCGCCAGGAGCCTAGATCATCGGTCATTAGCAACATCATCACCTGGGGCGTGATGATGGCCCCGATGGAAGCCCCGCTCTGCAACACACTGTTCCCCATGGTACGATCTTTTTCCGTCAGGACGGCAAAGGTGGTCTTCAGGGCGCAGGGCCAGTGACCCGCCTCAAAGAAACCCAACAAGGTGCGGCAGACCAACAGGCTGGTGTAATCCTGCGTCCAGCCCGAAAACATGCCCATGAGTGACCAGCCTGCGAGTACACAGGGATACAGCCAGTAAATGCGAATGCGATCCGCCAGGAAACCAAAGACCAGAGAACCTGCGGCAAAGGCCCAACCAAACGTGAGTTCGAGATTGCCATACTGCTCGTCATTCAGGCCGAACTCCTGCGTGACGCGAACGGAGGCATTCGCCAGCGTGACGCGGTCCATGTA
>DMMK01000479.1 GCA_003453085.1 Verrucomicrobiales bacterium | reverse complement strand
AAGAGGAAGAAGTGGCCAATGACGACAGGAGGCAACCAGTTCAACGCATTGTCCCGGCGCGAGAGCTCGAAGGTCGTGGCTCCTGTGATCACCAGAACAATGGCATCCGTGATCGAAAATCGGAAGCCATGCATGGAATGAAGGGATTTAGACATGGAAAATGGTTTGGGTAACGGTGCCTTGGGCATTCACAAAAATGTCGAGGTCGCCAAAGGTGGAGTTAAAATTTCGGACCCTGAGATCTCTGCAAAAAATCCGTTGCTCCTCACCCACAGTCTCGGATTTGATGGCGTGGTAGGCAGGTGAAAGGCCGCGCATGAGCTGCCATTCTGGCAGCGGTTGCAAAACAGAGGCGACCTGCTCATCGATGATCGAATGAGCGGTGAGTTGCTTGCGCAACCCCGTGCGCAGGTCCAGCAGATCGACCATTACTTCCTGCCCGTGGCGAGAACAGATATAGAACTGCCAGGGCAGCCAGGCTGACGGAAGGATCGAGACAGTTCCTTCTCCGGTGGTCATCCGAGCGCGCCTTAGCAGCAGGCCTTTGCAGGTCCAATATAAGATGAAGAGGATCAGCATGACGAACGCGACAGGAACGGATGGTGTCATGTTTTGCTGGAACCAGAGAAAGGTGGTCGCAGCTGCAATGCACGAGACAGCTATCACAAAAGCATCCACAAAAAAGACCCAACCGACTTGCATCCTTCGTCCCACAAAAGGCCACAGCAGGGTGACGCCGAGAGTATTGGTATAGTCCATAAGCACATGCAGCAGACTGCCCAACCCAAAGGCCAAGGCTACAGGCATGCCGAAGGCTGGCACCATCCCCAGCAAGAGTGAGATGGCCGTTAGTATCGGGATCGAGTGACTGAAAGTCTGGTGGCAGAGAAGCATCGCCCTCTTGCCCAGCAGCCTGCTTAACACATCCAGATCTGGAGCCACCGAACCTGCCAATAGAGCCAATGCCATCTCCGGCCGATCTATGAATGCTCCGGCGATCACCAGGCCGATGGCTGCATGAGTGACAATGTCCATAAGATTGAAGGGCGGGTGAGTCTGAAATGAAGCTGCCCAAAACTGGAATTAGCCCTGAAGGGGCGGGGCAACAAAGCCCAGGGCCAGCGAGCCTAAGCGAGCGCTGCCCTGGGTGTGAAAAGGGAATGTTATTCTGATCGCGAGCCCTGAAAGGGCGAGGCAGATGGCGGCTCGAAGATGAAGGGTCTCAATCCCACACATAGGCTTCGTTGTAGTTGATTTGGTAGAGTTCCAACATGCGTCTGAACTCGTCCTGGAAAGTTCGTTCAGCGTGGTGTTCGGCTTGATTCTGGATGTATTGGGTCACGGGATCTAACTGGGAGGCACTGACTGAAAATGCGCCATAACCGGACTGCCAAGCAAAGTGGCCGATATGGCCCTGTGTCTTCATCCACTTGGAAGATTCCACCTTGGCGGTCTTTACCGCATCCGAGAGGGAGAGGGTGCGAGCGAGTCGAAAGAGGAGATGCACATGGTCCGGCATGCCGCCGACACAAAGAGCGGGGCAATCCACGGCATTCAGGGTGCCAGCGAGATAGGCATGCAGTTTTGGCTGAATGACGGTGCTGATGCACGGTTCCCGGTCTTTGGTGGAGAATACCAAGTGGATATAAATCTGGGCGAGCGATTGAGACATGCCGAGGGGGTTGAGGGTTTGAAGTGCGAGTCAGTGTCTCGCCCTTTCAGGGCTCGTAGAAAGATAAAACTGGTGTCGAGTTTCCCAGGGCTGCACTCGCTGAGGCTCGTTGGCCCTGGGCTTTGTTGTTAAGCCCCTTCGGGGCTGGGGAAGAAGGATGTGATTGTCATGGCGGAGAAAGATTCAGGTCCAATCGTTCACGGGATTTCAGCCAATCTTCGGGGATGCCAGAACGCCCAACAAACAGTGAAACAATGCCGCCGACGATGGCGCAGTTGGTGTCGCAGTCACCGTCCCCTTCAAGGGTGGCGATAAGGGCTTCACGATAGTTATCCAGGTGACGGATGGCACACCAGATGGCAAAGGGCACTGTGTCGGGTGCAGTGACAAGAAACCCGGAGCCTAAAAGGCGAGCCGCATTTTCTGGGAGCATCTCAAGCGGGATAGCGAAGGCTTTTTGGAGTCCTTCCCATGTTTCCCCGTGTGGGGCCCGTTCCAGTGTTGTTTGCCAGATACTGTGACGTGCCGCCTGCAATTCCAGCCCACGAGTTTGCCAAGTTTGAGCGGCAGCAAGTGAAACCGCGACACTGCCAGCAATACCCTCAGGATGGGAATGCGTGACCATGGAGCTTTGGGTGCTTTCACTGACAACACGTTCGAGGTCGTCGGCGAAGTAAGCTCCTAAAGGGGCCGACCTCATGGCACTCCCATTTCCTTTGGATCCGCGTCCACTGAAAGCTGCTGTCGATGTCTGCCTCCAGGCTGTGCCCCGGGCCATCTCTTCAAGCTGTAACCTTGCTCCTTTCCCATAACCCCGGCCAGGATCCGCCAAGTAGCGCTCGGTAA